>OMSP01000011.1 GCA_900313775.1 uncultured Eubacteriales bacterium | reverse complement strand
GCCGACCGGCTGCTTTCTCATGTACATCTTGAATACTGCTGTGAAGCAGATGAAGTTAGCTTCGCCGTGCGGAATGTGGAATGCACCGCCGTGTGCATAGGACAGAGCGTGTACAGCACCGCAGCCAGCGTTACCAAATGCGATTCCAGCATAGTTTGCAGCCAGGCAGAAGTCCTTCAGGAACTCTGCTCTGTTTTCCTTCGTGTTGCCGCCCTTGGCAACGATCGCTTTGTATCCGTTCATGATCATTTCGATCGCCTTGATGGAGTACATCTCTGTGAACGGGGAAGCCTTCGGGCTCAGGAAGGATTCTGCAGCGTGGATCAGCGCATCTACGGAAGATGTTGCGAATACTTTGTCAGGAAGTCCCTGCAGGGATTCCGGAATCAGAACTGCTGTGTCAGCATATGTTTCCTCGTCAGCGATACCCTTCTTCAGGTTCAGGGACGGGATGCTTGCAACAGCAACGTTGGTTACTTCAGAACCGGTTCCGCATGTTGTCGGAACTACGATCAGCTCTTTGACTCTCTTCGGAGCAACTTTTCCTGTGTACAGGTCAGCAACCTTATCAGGAATCTCACAAGCCAGAACCTTGCAGCAGTCTACGATAGTGCCGCCGCCGAATGCGATGATACGATCATATTCGTACTTATCCATTTCAGCCTTCATAGCGTCCATCATCTCGTCTGTCGGTTCGCCAGCGCCGTATTTTTCCTGATAAACGACCGGCAGTTCAACACCTGTCGGAGCTACGTACGGTGTGTACATCCACTCGTTTGTGACGAGGATGTCGCCCTTGCCGATGTTGAATTCCTTCGCGAATTCTGCGAATGTGTCAAAGTAGTGGATTGCCGGTACAACTCTTAATGCCTGCATAATAGTTTTCCTCCTTAAATTTCAGATTCATTGAATCCAATTGTTCTCAATTATTCAGCTTCCAGTCCCAGATCCTCAAGGGTGATCTTTTCCGGGAACATGTTGTTGAAGCTTTCGACCAGTTCCTCTCTGAATTCCGGATGCGCGATCTTGATCAGAGCCTTCGCTCTTTCTCTTGTAGCAACACCCTTCATTCTGGCAATACCGTACTCGGTAACGACATAGTCAACGTCGAATCTGTTGGTCGTTACGCAGGCGCCCTCTGCCAGCAGCGGCTTGATCTTGGACAGCTTTGTTCCGTCTTTCTTGACTGTGACGGAAGGCATTGCGATGATCGCTCTGCCGTTCTCAGCCATCTGTGCGCCACGGATGAAGTCGACCTGTCCGCCGACTCCGGAGAACTGTCTGTAGCCGATCATGTCAGCTGCGACCTGTCCGTAGAAGTCTACTTCGATCGCGGAGTTGATGCTGACGTTGTTCTTGTTCTGGCAGACAACCATCGGATGGTTGACATAGTCAACGGTTCTCATGAGACAATCTGTGTTGTGATCCAGGAAGTCATAAGTCTTCTTGGAACCCATGGCAAAGTTGAATACCATCTTGCCCTTGTCGATATCCTTGGCGGTACCATCGATCGCGCCCTGCTCATACAGGAAGATCGGTCCATCGCCCAGCATCTCGGAGTGGATGCCCAGATGCTTTTTGTTTCCCAGCTCGTGGCAGACTGCATCCGGAATCGCGCCGATACCCAGCTGCAGGCAGTCGCCGTCCTCGACGAGCTCCGCACAATACTTACCGATGGCTTCTTCTGTCGGGCCGATCTTGGCAGCCGGCAGCTGGAACAGATCCTCGTCGTGTTCTACGAACGCGTCGATTTCACTGACATCGAAGATCGCATCGCCGTATGTGAACGGAACGTTGTTGTTGACCTGAGCAATGACTGTTCTGGCGGACTGCAGAGCCTGTACAGTGTAGTCAGCAGAGATACCTGTGGATACCTTGCCGTACTTATCCGGAGGTGTGACCTGCAGAAGAAGTACGTCTACATTGATCAGGCCTTTTCTCATGAGAATAGGAATCTCATAGAAGTATACAGGAACGAGATCTCCATTTCCGGCTGAAATAGCTTTTCTGGAGTTTCCTGCGCCAAACCATACTTCGGTAAAGAAGTTCTCAGCATATTCGGGCTTAACATACTCGCCAGGGCCATTGGATACCATGTGGTGCACCTTGACTCCCTTGTACGCTTCGTGGTTCTTGACCATACAGTCGATCAGATACTCCGGCTCGTTGATGCAGTGAGAGAGCACTACATCGTCTCCGGACTGAATCAGATTCACTGCTTCAGGACCCGTCATGAGTCTGCTTTCATAAATTTCTTTCCAGCCCATTTCCTTTACTCTCCTTTGGCTTTCTGACGTTCAGAAAGTGCTTTTTCAACATTTTCGATATGAGACCAGTCCCACATTTTAATGACGTCGCCCTCCACAGCATACTGCAGGTAAGACGCGCAGCACGCCGGGCATCCGCCGATCACGAGCAGATGGTCATATGTTTCGTCTTCATTCGCATGGGAGAAGTCGATCTCGCTACAGTCTTTCTGTATTTTTCTACTGGCTTCGCCTCGTTCGTATCTGGGATTGCATCCGCCGCAGAATTTGATTCCGCACTTCATCTCTACCTCATATCGATCAACAATTATACCTTTTTAGAAAAAGGCCGCCCTGCCTCCAAGACGGCCTTGTTCTCAGTTGTTATTCAGCTGTCGCTTTACATAATACGTTTCTTGTCAAACGTTCTTATTTGATGCCAGCGATAGCCTTTGCCAGAGCCTTCTTGCCTTCGATGTTGCCCTGTCTGGAGATCATGATTCTCTGAGCCTGCGGGGAACCGGCACCGTGCATGGACTCTGTTCTGTAACCAACAGCGGAAGCGCCGAGGCACATGTTCTCGATCAGTCTCATGATTCTCTGTCTCTGCTCTGTTGTGCAAGCCGGGGAACCGGAGAAGAACTTGT
>OMSP01000051.1 GCA_900313775.1 uncultured Eubacteriales bacterium | reverse complement strand
TTCCCTTCATGTGTTTCTTATATTCATACATCTGCTCATCAGCACGCTTCAGAACATCTGCCGAACATTTATCTGTGTCAGGATCGTATACGGCAAGTCCCCTGGCAACGCTTATGCGGTCCCACGGTTCCGCACCGTTCCTGACGGTCTCCGCTGCCCTGCTGTCGAACCGTCTGCACACCTCATCCCTGTTCTCATAATCTGCATTCTGAAGCACAGCGACAAATTCATCACCGCCGGCTCTGAATACCGCGCTGTGTACAAACACATCGCAGATCAGACTGCATGTAGCTATCAGGTAGAGATCACCTTTATCATGGCCGTATATATCGTTGATTTCCTTGAGCCCGTTGCAGTCAAACATGCATACGGCGAACTTCGGCTGTTCTTCGCCCGAAGCGATCCTTGTATCGATAGCCTGCATGTAATCATTCATGGCACTCTTGTTTCTGACGGATGTCAGTACGTCTTTATATGCCATGTTATTGAGGCTTCCGATCCTGGATACAATAATATCTCTGGACTTCATGAACGCCTTGGCCAGAATGCCGATCTCATCGTCTCTGTCGTATTTCAGTTCAAAATCATAATTGCCGGATTCAGCAGCCAGTGCTGCCTGAGTCAGTTCACTCAGTGGCCTGGTTATACGTCCCACAAGCCAGAATGTGAGCAGCAGGAACAGGACAATAAGAAAGGCCGCGGATACAAACAGTATACTGAGAAGTCTTTCCAGACCTGCGTTGATTTCAGCCTCATCTACTGTAACATACAGCCTCATATCATTGCTGAGCACTGCAGACACAGCCAGCTTGTCAGTACCATTGAACTTATAGCGGATGATTGCTTTTCCGCCTTCCGCGGATGCAAGAGCTTCTCCCGGGACAGCATCGGATATGTGCGTCCCGCTTTCAAGGTCTTTATGATATATTATCTCGCCGTTTTCATTTGCAAGGAAAGCATATCCCGTACGGAACTCCTCTATATCCTCCATGTTGGCAACCAGACTTTCATAACTGAAATCCATGCCTGCGACCCCGAAGAATTCACCGTTATGATACACCGGGACCACATAGGAAATCATTTTGGCACCCATATTTTCATTGTAATACGGTTCTATCCATACAGGTTCTTCGGAGTTCTTGGGAATGTAGTACCAGCCGACTCTCGATACATCGCCCGGGTCATATCTGACGATTTCCGTCAGCTCACTGCTGACGAACTTTCCGTTTCCGTCGCTCTGATACCAGAAACCTTTTTCCCCTTTCGCTATTTCCGGATCCACGCGATAGTAGTACGTGAGGGTTCCCTGTGTGTTGGAGGCAATTGTCGAAAAGAGTTTCTCTGTTTTGTCTATATGTGCTTCAAGATCAGTCTCTGAAGCTATGTCATCTTCCGCATAGTTTGCGACAGTATCAACAGACTGCTCTATGCTGTTGAAGTAATTGTCAAGAGCCTCCTGCCTTTCAGCGCACACCAGACTGAGGACTTCATCTGTCCTTTCTCTCAGATATCTGTTAACAGGAAAATAGAAGATCACAATAGTAACAAGTACACTTATTATGACCGCCAGAACGGTCAGAAATGTGAATCTCGATCTTATTGATTTCATCTTTTCTTACACTTTCTGTGATATGCTGTCAGTTCTCCAGTCCTGCATAAGCCCAGTCTATAGTGATATTGAAAAATGACAATGTGAGGTCACTGACCCTCGGGTTCAGCATATAATACTTGTCCTTGGCCTGAAGCGGAATAAGTGCGCCTTCTGCAAGAAGATGTATCTCTGCATCGTTCAGCATATCCATGCGCTTTTCAGGGTCTGTTTCGGTGACTGAAGCATCAAGCAGAGCATCATAATCTTCATTGGAATACTGATTGTATGATGTATTGTCACTTCTCCATAATTCAAGGTACGTATAAGGATCATTGTAATCCGGTATCCATCCGCCGTATCCGATCTCATAGTCACCGGAAGGGTAAATAGTACTGTAAATGTCAGTATGACTTTCCGGCCTGATCTTGATGTGGATACCCAGGACAGATTCCCACTGGGACTTCAGTTCTTCAGCGATCCGGAGCTCTGCCTCTCTGTCAATAGTGACCATTTCAACGGTTATATCATCAGGAGAAGATATCTCCATCTGCTCCATGGCAACACTGAGGCATGATCTTGCCAGATCTGTATCACCCTGCATAGGGAAAGCATACATGTCCACATTGTAAGCCTCACCATATGAGACCCCGTCCTTACCGCTGAGTCCCGGGAAGACAAGTCCGTTATACGGCTTATAGGCATCATCATTGGCATTATGGTTGTAAAGCTTTCTGTTGAGAGCGTAATTCAGCGCAAGCCTGAACTCTGTATTGGCGAGGACTTTATTGTCGCTTTTGTCATTGATGTAACAGAAATCCACATTTCCGTTAAGATAGTGGTTAACATTTTTTTCGTTTTTGTATTCCACTACAGCATCATTAGGAAGATACGCAAAATCCAGTTCTCCGTTTTCAAACATCTCGATCTGGTCATGCTCATCTTCCGTAAACTTAACTTCAGCTGCTTCTATTCTGATATTCTCTGCATCCCAGAACTCGGGATTTTTCTCAAACGACCAGCTGTCTTCAGAAACTTCAGAAAAGACAAACGGGCCGGAGTAAACATTGGTGTCTGCGGATGTTGCAAATTTCTTGCCGTACTTCTCGACAATATCTTTGCGGATAGGCGCAAAGCTCGGCTGGTTCCCTATATAGCTGATGAAGTATGCCGTAGGGTTGACCAGAGTGACCTGAACTGTTTTATCGTCAAGGGCTTTGATCCCGAGAGTCTCCGGATCCGCTCCTTCAAGATTTACTTCTTTGCCGCCCTCGACCATCCATACAGCAAAAGCATAGGCGCTGTTTGTTTCAGGATCTGCCAGCCTTCTCCAGCTGTAAACAAAATCATCAGCTGTGATAGGTTTCCCGTCACTCCAATTAGCGTCTCTCAGATGGAACGTATATGTCTTTCCGTCCTTGGAAACATCCCAGCTTTCAGCAATGCCGGGTGCAACCTTTCCGCCTGTAGTCCTCGTGAGTCCTTCAGTAATAGGATGCTGAAGCTCATTGTCAGTCAGACTGTTACAGAGCGAAGGATCCAGTGTGGTCGGAAGCGTATTTACTGCGTATCTGAATGTGTCAGCCTTTTCCGCCGCTGCTTTTGGAGCACCACACGAGCCGAGACAGCCGGTGATCATCACAGAAGCAATCAGCAGTGCTAACAGTTTCTTTCTCATTTATGCTCTCCTTCATGGAAAAAAGACTATACATTATAATTCTAGCGCCTTTTTGACTGCATCACAATAAGAGTATAAAAAAAGAACTGCGCGTCAGCGCAGTTAGTGGTGCGGATGAAAGGATTCGAACCTTCACGATGTTACTCACACGGACCTGAACCGTGCGCGTCTGCCAATTCCGCCACATC
>OMSP01000039.1 GCA_900313775.1 uncultured Eubacteriales bacterium | reverse complement strand
GTTTCAGCACAGTTCAGACCGCCCTTGTAAAAATATTGTTTCACATCACTCATGACAGCTGCCTTTCTTTGCAATATGATCTGTTGTCTGGTATAAATATAGCATAATATTAAGAAGTTTTAGCATGACAGGAGGAAATCATGGCTTGTTTTTTAGTGCCGACAGCGGAGGCGATCATAACGACGGTCGCGGCCAAGACGAGTAAAGAGAAGGAAGCAAAGCAGGATGAGAGCAAGACGCTCAACGCGATCCCGTTCTCACGCAAGCTCTCCTGGCTGAGAAATATGCTCTGGGGAGGCGCGGCGCTGCTGGCGTTTGAGCATGTATGGCACGGAGAAGTCGTACCGTATTTTCCGTTTCTGACTGCGGCCTCAAACCCGCAGGACAAAGCCCAGATGCTGCGCGAGATGGCAACGGTCGGTGTCACGATGGCCGCGCTCGTCACAGTGGCGTGGCTGTGTATGCTTGTGGTCTGTGCCGCGATCGAGAAGCGCGAGCAGGGCAAGACAGTTGAGGAGAACTGACGATGACCTTGTTGGTTACGGTATTTGCGGCCATCATATCAACGATCATATGGTATAAGACCGCGCCCGACGGCCAGATGAAAGTCGGCGTGCTGGCGTTGATGTATTGGGGCGCGTCACTCATGTGGATGGCAGACGCGATCTTTGAGTACTCCGAGCTGGGAGCCGGTTATTTCACACCGGCGCCAGCAGATATGCTGAATGACCTGTTTCTGGGCCTTTCAGTCGTCGCGCTCGGGCTGATTATCTGGCTGATCATTGTCCTGATCAAAGATCCGCGGGGCGTACTGAAAGAAACGCTGTTTAAGAAAAAGAATGGATAAGTGATGTTTGTCGGGGCTGCGGTTGAATCGCAGCCCCCTTTGTTATATGCTAAATTCACAGAAAAAAGACATAAGGAGAAAGCATGAAGACAGAGATCAAAGCGATACTGGAGGCTGTGCAGTCCGGCGAACTCTCGGCGGACGAAGCGCTCCTGCGCCTGAAACAGGCGCCGTATGAAGATCTCGGATTTGCGAAGGTCGATCTGCACCGCCGCATCACACAGGGAATCCCCGAGGTGATTTATGGAGAAAGCAAGACGCCGGAGCAGATCGTAAAGATCCTTCAGACCCTGCGCGACAGCGGACAGGACAATATCCTGATCACCCGGCTCTCAGAGGAGGCGGCCGCACAGATCGCTGCCGAGACAGAGCTTCATTATTATCCGGAAGGTCGGATCGGCATGACCGGCGAAAAGAAAGCACCCGACGGAATCGGCAGGATAGCGGTCGTGACGGCTGGTACGAGTGATATTCCGGTTGCCGAGGAGGCCGCGATCACCGCGGAGTGCTTCGGCAATGAAGTCGTGCGCATCTACGACGTGGGCGTGGCGGGACTTCACCGGCTTCTCTCCCATATGGAGGAGGTCATGAGTGCAAGCGTGATCATCGCGATCGCCGGCATGGAAGGCGCGCTTGCCAGCGTGGTCGGAGGGTTGGCGGACTGTCCGGTCATCGCGGTACCGACCAGCGTCGGCTACGGTGCGTCATTTGACGGGTTGTCCGCGCTGCTCGCCATGATGAACTCCTGCGCGAGCGGGGTCTCGGTCGTCAATATCGACAACGGATTCGGAGCCGGTTATCTGGCCGGAAGGATCAATCATATGGAGGCAAAGTCATGAAGACACTGTATATCGATTGTTCTATGGGAGCTGCGGGGGATATGCTGACTGCCGCGCTGCTGGAACTGCTCCCTGATCCCGACGGCTTTGTGGAAAAACTGAATTTGCTCGGGATACCGGATGTCGAGATCCGCAAAGAGAGCGCGGTAAAATGCGGCATCACCGGCACGCAGATGCGCGTACTGGTGGGCGGTGCCGAGGAGGGTGCTGTGCATGATCACAATCACGCGCACGGCCATGATCATGGACACGATCACAATCACGCGCACGGCCATGATCACGGACACGATCACAATCACACGCACGGCCATGATCACAGCCACAGCTCTGTCGCTGATATCGCACACATCGTCCGCGATCATCTGAGTATACCCGGTGAAGTCAAAGATGATATCATGGCGGTCTATGATCTGATCGCTGAAGCGGAGAGCCGTGCGCACGGCATGCCTGTAACTCAGATCCATTTTCACGAGGTCGGCACGATGGACGCGGTCGCCGATATCACGGCGGTCTGTCTGCTGATGCATGAGATCGCGCCGGATGAGGTAGTTGCCTCGCCGGTCCATGTCGGTTCCGGTCAAGTGAAATGCGCCCACGGGATCCTTCCGGTCCCGGCACCTGCGACGGCATATATCCTGCAGGGGATCCCTTCCTACGGCGGCGAAGTGGACGGCGAACTGTGCACGCCGACCGGAGCCGCGCTTTTAAAGTATTTTGTGACGCGCTTCGGACCGATGCCGGCCATGAAGACAGAAGCCGTCGGCTACGGTATGGGCAAGAAAGATTTCGAGAGGGCCAATTGCGTGCGCGTCATGCTGGGCGAGACCATTGTCACAGCGGCTGCCGATTCACCGACAGTGATCGCGCCGGCTGAGCAGGAACGTTCCGCGGATGCGGATGTCGTTGAGTTGACCTGCAATATCGATGATATGACAGCCGAGGAGATCGGCTACGCGATGGAAAAGATCCTGGCGGGAGGTGCGCTCGATGTCTACGCCGTGCCGGTAGCCATGAAGAAGAGCCGCCCCGGCACGGTCATCCATGTGCTGTGCAGGCCGGAGAACGAGGAAAAGATCGTCAGGCTCATTTTTAAGCATACTTCAACGATCGGTATCCGCGAGCCGAACGGGCACAGGCACAAGCTCGACCGCGTGATCGAAGAGATCGATACGCCCTGCGGTAAAGTGCGCCGCAAGACATCCACAGGTTACGGGGTCATCAGGGTCAAATACGAATATGACGATATCGCGCGGATCGCGGATGAGCGAGACATCTCTTTTTGTGAAGCGCGTGCATTGATAGAGAAGAGTTTGACAGAAGAGACGGGCAGGCTGTGACATCTCCGGCGGAAAAGAAAGCTAAACTGCAGGAAATATTGCAGCAGGCGGGAAGTCTCGCGGTGGCTTTTTCGGCCGGCGTCGATTCGACGTTTCTGCTGGCAGTTGCACGTGAAGTCCTCGGAGAAAATGTGCTGGCGATCACCGGACGGGCTGCGGCGGTCCCGGAGAGAGACTGCGCGGAGGCAGCGGCATTTTGCCGCGAGCAAGGCATTGAGCAGCT
>OMSP01000182.1 GCA_900313775.1 uncultured Eubacteriales bacterium | reverse complement strand
CGGCAAGACGACGATACTGAAAATGCTGACACATGAGCAGACCGACCGATCACGGACGGATGGAGATGATTTGTGGGCCAAGTCGGCGCTCGGAGTCGATTCGGCCGGTGTCATCACACTCGGCAGCGGTGTGACGATCGGCTATTACGATCAGGAACAGGCTCTCATGGACGGTAGTCGGACGCTCTTTGAGGAGATCCGGGAGACCTATCCTGAAATGAATGATACGCGTATACGCAATACGCTTGCAGCGTTCTTGTTTACAGGAGACGATGTCTTCAAACAGATAAAGGATCTGTCCGGAGGTGAGAAAGGAAGACTCTCACTCGCTAAGCTGATGCTATCGGGCGCGAACTTTCTTGTGCTCGATGAGCCGACCAATCACCTGGACATCCTCGGCAAGGAAGTTTTGGAGGATGCGCTGCAGGATTATGAGGGGACATTGCTGTTTGTCAGCCACGACCGGTATTTTATCGGTCAGGTCGCGGAGAGGATCTGGGATCTGAATGACGGCCGGATCGACGATTATCCGGGTGACTACGAATACTATCTCGGGCATGTCGAGGAGCGCCGGGAGAGGGAGAATGCCAAAGACCGCAGCAGACCTGATCGCAACGGAAAGAGAGAGTCAGGTGAAACAGACATAAGGATACCGGATAAGGGAGATAAAAAACCTGACAGCAAGCTGAGCTGGGAAGAACAGAAGAGACTCCGCGCGGCGGCACAAAAGCGCGAGCGCGATCTGGCAGCCTGTGAGAAGCGGATCAGTGAACTGGAGGCGCGGGAAGAAGAACTGGCTGCTATGGTCGCTGATCCTAAGATCGCGACTGACGGCGGGCGCCTGCGCGAGATCGCCGTGGAACAGGCGGAAGTAGCCGAGGAGCTGACTCAGCTGATGGAACGTTGGGAAATTCTGGCGGAGGAGGATAAAGATGTTAGGTAAGGATAACGCGACAAAACCGATCAAACTGATCGAGCGCACCGAGAAATACAAGGGTCATGTCATCACAGTCTATGAGGACCGTGTTGATATCGGCGGGCGAGAAGCGCTCTGGGATTATATCCACCACAACGGCGCGGCGGCGGTGCTGCCGGTGACCGATGAGGGCAAGATCCTCATGGTGCGTCAGTATCGCCATCCGCTGGGGCGTTATATCCTTGAGATCCCGGCGGGAAAGCGTGACGGAGACGAGGAGTTTAAGACCTGCGCGATCCGTGAACTCGAGGAGGAGACAGGATATAAAGCGGATTCCTTCGAGTATCTGCTCAGCATCAATACCACGGTCGCATTCCTCGATGAGTTCATCGAGATCTATCTTGCGCGCGGTCTGAAGCCGGGCAAGGTCAACTGGGATACAGACGAAGAACTCGGCGTGGAGATATGGGAACTGGACGATCTGATCGATTTGATCCGAAAGGGCGAGATCACTGACTCCAAGACTGTCGCGGCGCTTATGACCTATGCACAGAAAGAAGGGAAATGATGGAGAAGCTGGTATTATATGACGGCCGTCCGGAGGATGAGAGCGGACGGAGCGAGCGGGAGATCAGGACTTATGACTTTCTCGATAAACTCGGTATCGAATACGGCCGCATGGACCACGATCCGGTGACGACGATCGAGGCATGTGACGCGGTCGATGCGGCTCTCGGTTTCCATATCTGCAAGAATCTCTTTCTCTGCAACAGGAAGAAGACGGAGTTTTTCCTTTTGATGATGCCGGGGTTAAAGACATTTAAAGCTAAGGAACTGAAACCGCAGCTGGAGACAGCCGGACGGCTTTCCTTTGCCCACGAGGACAAGATGCTCGAATACCTCGACATCCGTCCCGGTTCCGTCAGTGTCATGGGTCTGATGAATGATCATGAGAATCGTGTGCAGCTGCTGATAGACAGCGAACTTGCTGCGGATGAATACATCGGTTGTCATCCCTGTGAATGCACATCCAGCCTGAAGATCAGGACTTCAGATATTCTTGACCGTTTTCTGCCGGCTGTGCATCACGAGCCGATCATCGTGGAGCTGACCGGCAGGGATCCGGTCGACGGCGAGACATGATCATATGAATACCACACAAAATAGACCCGAGGGCGATCGCCTTCGGGTCTTTGTCGTATGTGAGTTTTTATGACAGCTTCATGTCGCCATCTTTGATCCAGCCGATCTTTTTCAAAGGGATCGCAAGCAGCGGACAAAGGATCGCCGGCAGGATGAAACAGATCAGGAACAGTCCGATCCAGTCCATCGCCGTGATGGCGGCTTTTGCGCCCTCGGCGATATCATTTACCCACCCTGTGTAGACGCCGATCTGACCGACGAATCCGCAGGTGCCCATACCTGAGGAGACCGGAGCTCCGTTCATCTTCAGGTGGAAGAGGCAGGTCGCGATCGGTCCGGTGATCGCCGAGCAGACGATCGGCGGGATCCAGATCCGCGGATTCTTCACGATATTGCCCATCTGCAGCATCGAGGTGCCGATGCCCTGAGAGACCAGTCCGCCCCATTTATTCTCTTTAAAGGACATGACAGCAAAGCCGACCATCTGTGCGCAGCATCCCGCGACAGCGGCACCGCCCGCCAGGCCGACCAGCCCGAAGGCTGCGCAGATCGCAGCCGAGGAGATCGGCAGAGTCAATGCGATACCGACGATGACCGAGACGAGGATACCCATGAGGAACGGCCGCAGATCAGTCGCCCACATGATCAGATTGCCGACTTTCATCGCGGCTTTACCGAGCGCCGGAGCCAGGAGCCAGGAGAGAAAGACGCCGACGCCGATCGTGACGAGCGGTGTGACGAGGAGATCTACTTTGGTCTCCTTGGAGACGGCTTTACCGATCTCGGACGTGATGATTGCGATAAAAAGGACTGCCAGCGGACCGCCGGCACCGCCCAAAGCGTTCGCGGCAAATCCGACAGCGATCATAGAGAAGAGTACGAGCGGCGGGGCCTGCAGTGCGTAGGCGATCGCTGCAGCCATCGCCGGACCGCTCATCGCGACAGCCAGTCCGCCTACCGTATATTCGATCGTGTTGGGTGCTGTTCCGATCGTTGCAACGGTCTTTGTCAGAAAACCGATGTGGAACTGTGTTCCGATCGTGTTGATGATCGTACCGATCAGCAGAGAGCAGAACAGTCCCTGCGCCATTGCGCTCAGCGCGTCAATGCCGTAGCGGCGCAGTGAGATCTCTATGTTTTTTCTTTTCAAAAACGACTTGACTTTTTCCATTTATTCGTTCCATCCCTTTTATGATGACTCAGGTTGTCCGGCAGTACAGCCCGAAAACGCGGCTGTTGCCCTCTTTATTATAGGTTTTTCACTGCCGTTGTCAAATGAGAAAAATGATGAAAAATGTCGATAAAAATCGCCTGTTTTTCTGTGTGCATCCGTGGTTATATAGAGAGACCTGTTGGACGATATACAGAAAGGAGAGAGATCATGAAACGATGGATCAGACAAATGATATCGGCGATCATTGTATGCGCTTCCTGCGCGATGAGTTTTTCCGGCGGAGCATATGCCGCAGCAAGGGAACAGGGGCGGTATCCGACGGCTCCCGGCGCGATTCTGGTGACACCGGACAATCAGAACAAACTGGCAAAGATATTCAAGCTGGGCCATGCGGGGATCGTGCTCAACCGGACGACATCGGTGGAGGCGACGCTGCCGCATGTGACGACATCAAAAAACAATTGGAAGAACCGGTCGCAGGTCAGGCATCTCTATGCGGTCACGGTGAAGCGGGCCAGCGCCGCGCAGCGAAAGAAGGTGGCCAATTGGTGCCGCCGGCAGGTAGGTAAGGCATACAACAAGAACTATATGAATGTAGGTACAAGAAAAAAGTTTTATTGCTCACAATTGATCTGGGCGGGGTACAAAGATCTGTGCAGGATCGATCTGAATACCAGTATCTACGGCAAGATGGTGGCTCCGGTCGAACTCGTCAATACGCCGCAGACAGGTCTCGTGTATTCGTATGCGAGGTGATGGTATGAAGAAAAAAGTAAAAGATCTCCGGCGGTCGGGTATCGTATTCGCCGCAGTGGCCGGTATTGTGTTGATGCTGACCGGCTGCACGGCTTCACCCGGAGGACTTTTTGGAAACGATCATAAGGAAACGGATAAGACAGGCAGTTCATCTGTGAAGAGACGGGAAGAAAAAACGGATAAAAAGAGTACGGGTGATAAGGATACGGCCGTGCTCGGCATTATTTACACCAGAGATACCGAGGGGAATTCTCTGATCTCATGGCGGGATGATGATCTGGAGCAGTCTTCAGAGACCGGCTGCGATTTCTCGGCGGCCTATTTCGACGGCTTCCGCAATGCATGCACAAGGGACGGCCTGGTCTATCTGTTTCCGCGGGGCGATTATGTCAAAAAGAATGCAAAAGAACTCGTAGTGATCGATGCGGCAGACAGGGACTGCGAAAAGATCGACACAGGTATATCCAATGTGACAGGTTTCGCCGTGGATGATGACTGCTTATGTTTTTCAAGCAATGAAGACAATACAGGCAAGGTCTCTCTGATGGATCTGCAGTCGCGCGGAATAAAGACCATGACTCTGGATAATGCGCTGGTCTTTGATGTGGCGTTATCCGGCGGAGAGGTCTACGGCATGGCGCTTGATGACGAGCTTAAGGTCCGTTTGATGAAGCTGGATATTGAAGCCGGTAAGAGCGAGAGCATACTGGAACTGCCGGATGAGGATACGCCGGGTTTCCTT
>OMSP01000161.1 GCA_900313775.1 uncultured Eubacteriales bacterium | reverse complement strand
TCTGATCTAAGCGTTTCTTTGGTTGTTCGTTTTACCATAACAATCCTCTTTCGTATCGCTTCTATAGTAAGTAATCTTAAAAAAGAACAGCTCTTTAATGGTAAAGCAGTGCATCAAAGAATGTCAAGTATAATGCTCTGGTTTAGTTTATGCTTCAGCCTCTTTCTGCGCGTCCATTTTGTCAGCCGCCAGCAGAATTGCATCGGCAATACGTGCGTACCCGGTGCACCGGCAAATATTGCCCTCCATCTCTTTACGGATCTGATCTCTGGTAGGATGAGGATATGTATTAAGAAGCGCCACGGCGCTCATCAGCATTCCGGGTGTGCAATACCCGCACTGAACAGCTCCGGCTTCGAGAAAAGCTTCCTGCAGCGGGTGGAGTTTACCGTCCTGTGCCAGTCCTTCAGCTGTCAGGACGCTCTTTCCGTCAAGCTCAGCAGCAAGCACAAGGCATGAATTGACCGGCTCTCCGTCTACAATGACCGTACAAGCTCCGCATTCACCCTCATCGCAGCCTTCCTTGACACTGTTCAGAAACAGGTCTTCGCGCAGGAACCGGAGAAGAGTCTGATTGACCGGAACTGTCTTTTTATAGACCTCACCGTTGACGGTGACTTCAATATCAACTGTCCGCATCTGTTACACCTCCTCTTTCGGGCGGGGTTTCAAGCCTTCTTGTCCTGGATAAAGCCTCATCGGAATCGGCTCCGCTTTCGCTTCAAATGATTTGCCCGCGCGCTCGACCGCCTCATGCAGCACGAGAATTGTAATATCGTGCAGCAGACGGATTCGGAACTGCGCACTTGAACGCCAGCTTGAACGCGGTTTTCCTTCTGAAGCGACCGCTTCAGCAGCCTTGGCAATGATTTCATCCGAAACTTTTTGGCCTTCAAGAACTGCCTCTGCGCTGTGACTCATCACCGGAGTCGGTGCAGAAGTTGTCAGCGCAATGCGGACATTTCGCATGACGTCGCCGTCAAGTTCGAGGTATGCGCTGACTCCCATCAGCGCCAGATCCATCGCTCCGCGGCGCATATACTTATAGTAAGCGCTTCCGGCGTTTTCAGGAACATCCGGAATCCGGATACGCGTCAACAACTCGTCAGATTGTATATCAAATTTCTTGAATCCAGTATAAAATGTCTCAAGAGGAATCTGTCTTTCACCGTTCGGTCCTGCGACAGTCACTTCAGCATTGTGCACCAGCATCGGTCCGATCGAATCAGCCGACGGAGCACCGTTCATAATGTTGCCGCCGAGCGTTCCACGATAGCGAATCTGTACGGATCCGACCTGTGAGCAACCTGAAAACATTGCATAATACTTCTTCTTGATAATATCCCACGTTTCAATATCGCGATGTGTCGTCAATGCTCCAAGATCAAGTCCTTCTCCCTCGGTATAACTGTGGCCTTGTAGTTCTTTCAGCAATTTGATATCGACGATCTCAGGATCCCTGTCTTTTCCGCCGTGCCTGTTGACATAGACATCGGTACCGCCCGCTACAGGTCTGGCTCCTTTTGCTTTTAAAATACACGCCTCATTGAAATCGGTCGGCATAAATAATTCAAATTTTCCGAGCATCAGTCAGCCACCTCCTTTCGGAACAGGATGTGCTCCGGTTTGATCGGGAGCGAGTCAAAATCTGTGTTGCAGGCATGGCTGATCGCTCCTGCAATTGCAGCAGCGGTTGGAACCAGTCCCGGTTCGCCAATTCCTTTGACACCGTACGGTCCCTCCGGATGCCCATTCTCAACCAACGTGATCTTGACATCGACGTCCGAATCCATAAACGTCGGCACTTTGTAATCAACCATGTTGCCGTTGCGCAGATTGCCGTCCTCGTAGATCATCTCTTCCATGATGGTGTGGCCGAGTCCCATGATAACAGATCCTTCAACCTGCTGCAGAACACCGGTGGGATTGATTGCTTTGCCGATGTCGTTGCTCGCGCCCATCTTGACCAGCGTCACACGTCCGGTGACCGGATTGACTTTAACGATCGCAGCCTGCGCACCGATCATCCACATGACAGTAGGACGCTTGGACTGACGTCCTTCTACAGGCGGCGGATCAAAAATATCCGATGTGCCGTAACGTCCGATCGCGATAACCGGCGGCTGTTCATGCATGATACCGGATTTTCCGACCTCGCTGATATGAATACGCTGCTCCGGATCGGAAACTCTCTGGATATATCCTTCTTTCGTATATATCACGTCTTCCTTATCGCAGCTCCATTTGATCGCTGCCAGGTCGCAGAGCTGACGTTTAATGCCTTCGCAAGCCTCCAGAATGGCATTGCCCGAATGGAAGGTCGAGCGCGAGGAGGTTGTTGTCTTATCGTATGGCGTCATGGACGTGTCCACGGGAGATACGCTGATACGATCCAGATCCATGCACATGGATTCTGCAGCGAACTGCGGCATGGTTGTGGTCACGCCCTGCCCCATCTCACGGCTGGCGGACCAGATATAAAGCGATCCGTTCTCATTCATCTTAAGCACACAGGAAGTAGTTGACGGTGTGCCTGTCAGTTTGTTGAAGCAGGCAATCCCTTTGCCCCAGAGATAGCCTTCCTCATCGACCCAGCGATCCGGATATTGATCCCAGTCGACATTCTTTGCCGCTGCGCGCAAACATTCGTCAACGGCACAGGTTGAAATGATCTCACCGGTCACACCGACATCTCCGTCGTGCAGACAGTTGTGCAGACGCAGCTTAAGCGGCTCGATTCCCAGCTTACGTGCAATGATATCCATCTGGTGCTCATGCAGCGTAGCGGCTTCGGTCACTCCGAATCCGCGGTAAGCGGTACCAAGCGTACGGTTCGTCATATAAACATACGTATCGACTTTTGCGTTTGGAACTTTATACGGTCCCATTGCCGCAAATCCGGCATTGTAGTCCACGCGCGGATTGGTCGTCACATAGGCGCCGGCATCCCAGTAGCCGGTAACCTGCTGCGCGGTGATCGTACCGTCTTTCTTGACGCCTGTCTTGATATAATACTGCACGGTCGAGCGGCATACTGTGGCTGCAAACTCCTCGTGCCTGTCATACGTTACCTTGACTGGTCTTCCGCCAGTCTTCAAAGAAAGAGCGATCGCGATCGGCTCACATTTTGCCTCGTACTTGCCGCCGAACCCTCCGCCGATCTCGGTCAGCGTCAACCGCACTTTCTCAGCGGGTACGCCAAAGATTTTGCCCATCAGACTGCGAATTCCAAACGGTGATTGGTTTGGTGTCCAGACCTGAATCTCCTGTGTCAGGGGGTTTGCGATTGCCGTGGATGTATGTGTCTCGATCAGCGTATGCTGCAGCTGTCCGCATCGGAATTTGGACTCCACCACAAGGTCTGCTTCAGCAAAACCTTTCTCCACATCGCCCTTGCACAGATGGAACTCATCACCAATGTTGGTGCCCTGTTTCGGGAAACAGGCGCTAGAGCATTCATAGCTGTCCCAGTCTTCGTGAATCAGTGTCTCGTTTTTCATCGATTCTTCGAGATCATTGATAACAGGAAGCGGCTCGTACTCCACTTCGATCAGATCTGCCGCTTCGCGTGCGGCCTCTTCAGTCTCAGCGGCAACCGCTGCGACCGGCTCGCCCTGATAGCGGACTTTATCCAATGCGATAATCGGTTGATCTGCAATGAACTGACCGTAGGGCTCCGGATAATCCTTGCCTGTGATCACGACCCTCACACCGGGAACCGATTCGGCTTTTTCAGTGTGAACAGCCAAAATACGCGCATGCGGATACGGACTTCTGGCGCAGGCTCCGTAGAGCTGCCCCGGGAAATTCACGTCCGCGCCATACTCTGCAGTGCCGATCACTTTGCTGATACCGTCTTTGCGGATCTGGGTATGTCCGATCACCTTCTCATTGCCATCGGTATCCTTTCTCCGTACCACCAGGCGGTCCCAGTCATCTCCCTCTCGATGATACTTCTCATAAGGGGTTAATTTGATTTCTGCCATAAGGCATGTCTCCTTTAGGTAAAACAGCTTTCAGTAAACTATAAAAAGAGCCAGTCCCCCGCAAACACCGATAACGGGGGCTGACTCAGCTTTCATACACCTATTATTCTTTGGGAAGTTCCCAATTGAAGAAGCTCCAGTACGGCTCGTAGATCCTCTCCTGGAAATCCTTCATATCGACGTTGGACCAGTCATACACACCCTTGCCGGTC
>OMSP01000227.1 GCA_900313775.1 uncultured Eubacteriales bacterium | reverse complement strand
CCCCTGCTGTCACTCTGGTCTTTTTCGAATGTGCGAACCGGCGCAGATCTTCTGCAGACAGTCCCCTTACATCTCCCCCCGCGCTTGCCATTTGGCCGCCGTTCAGATCATATCCGGCCAGGCTGAAATGAAAGCGTCGGGCAATCTCATCCATCGCGATCTGTGTGATGCGTTTTGGTACCATAGCATTTAAGCCTGCCCCGCTTGCAAAACATCGCGTAACATGATTGTAACATGTTTGTAATATTTTGCAAATCAGCCCAGACTCCGCCATATTCAATATAGACTTGTTTATTATAGTACAAGACGGCAATAATGTCCATATCTTGTGTTTGACTGTCTTTTTACTGCTTTTCGATCTCGCCGGCAAGTTTTTTCTGATCATCACGCAGTTCGGCGACTGACTCCTCCAGTTCCTGTATCTGACCGGTCATCCGGATCTGATCCTGTCTGACCAGTTCATTGGACACGCTCTGGTCATAAACACCCTTCTTTATCAAAAGGATCGCACTCAGTACACAGGCTGCGACAAGCAGCGGTCTGCGGGCGCGGGGCGCTTTGCCGCTTCTTCCGGTACCTCTGATCCTGCCGACAGATCTGAAAACGCGCTGTGCCCTGTCGAAATCCCTGATGCCGCGAATGCCTTTTGACATGCAGCGGTCAAGGAAACGGCGCCATCTGACTTTGGTCGTGCGTCCCATCCGCTTTCCGGCCGGTCCGTATTCCAGAGCAAACTGCATGACGCGTGCAAAGCCATAGACTTCTGCACCTTCCGTATCGACATCCGGAAACCCTTCAGGCGTGAAATAGCGCATGACTGAAGCAGTCTGTATCTTGCGCACTGCCGCCTGATTGCTTTCCGCCTGCAGATCCAGCAGTCTGATACGCTCTTCTGTATCGACCACAAAGATATAGGGATCGACATGACCGCGCATCGTCTGCGAGCCGGAGAGAGCCCGACGCCTCAACAGTTCTATCAACTGCCCGGCTGCCGTGACTGCCGTCTTCTCATCTTTCACGCCGCCATCGCGTATCCAGTCCAGCAGCCGCACGCCCTCCACTCGGCCTTTACTCTCTTCAATCTGCGATCCGCGACATGAATAAGTGACGATTGCATAGTTTTTTGTTTCTTTCTGCATAACTGCCTCCTTCTCTGTCTGTCAATATGCGAATATGCCAAAAAAATAATGGATTCCGCATGGCATGTCCATGCGAAATCCATCATTATTTATCGACATTTATCGACAGTTTTCGACAGTCTTTGACCGAAAGCAGCCGAAACCGGTCTGATCAATCCATATACAGGTGGCGCGGGATACCTCCGACCATGATCGGCCACAGATCGCCCTGGATCAGCGGCTCGACATAGGTGCGGAATTCATCAGTCACATAGGTGCCCTCTTTGTTGATCCACTTGCGCGGGACGAGACGTTCTTCGTTCGCGATCTTATGGACATCCTTGACCGCTGTATGGCACTGGTACGGATCATCGGACTCGCGCTCAAAAACGACCATCACGCCCGTGCTGCCCTCGTCGGCAGCCTTGACAGATGCTCCGCCGATCTGCCCCGCCTCGATGATATCGATACGGGAAGCCAGATGGGACGCGGCTCTCTGCAGCGTGGACAACTCTATAGCGCGGGTCTTGCAGCCGAGCTTTCCGGCCAGATAGGAACACAGGAAGCTGGCTGTACCGGACAGCTGCTTGTGACCGAAAGCATCCACAAAACCGCTGTCAGCGCCCATCTCACAGACATATTTGCCCTCTTTGGTGCGCACACCTTCCGAGACCGCGACTACGGTATAGCCCTTCTCGTCGAGTGCTTTCTTGGCTTTTTTCAGGAACAGATCAAGATCAAAGGGAACCTCGGGAAGATACATGGCATCGGGTCCCTCGTTATCCTCTCCTTCTGCCAGGCAGGAGGCGCCGGTCAGCCAGCCCGCGTCGCGGCCCATGACCTCGACGACCGTCGCGATACCTTTGGGGTACTCCTGGCTCATCGCATCGCGGATGACCTCTTTGATAGAAGTACCGATATACTTGGCTGCGCTGCCGTAACCCGGAGTGTGGTCCGTCAGAGCCAGATCGTTGTCGATCGTCTTCGGACATCCGACGAACTTGATATCGCTGCCCGTAAGCAGCGCATAATCTGAGAGTTTCTTGATGGTATCCATCGAGTCGTTTCCGCCGATATAGATAAAGGCTTCAATATCGAGCTCGTGGAGCTGATCAAAGATCTTGTCATAGAGCTCCTTGTCCTCGTGGATCTCGGGGAGCTTAAAGCGGCAGGATCCCAGAAATGCCGCCGGTGTCCGGCGCAGCAATTCGACATGCAGGTCATGCTTGATGTACCGGGACATATCGACGACATCGCCCTTGATCAGACCCTGGATGCCATGACGCATGCCGTATACTTTCTTGGCACCGCGCTCTTTAGCTGTGGTGTAGACGCCTGCTAAAGATGAGTTAATAGCCGATGTCGGACCACCTGATTGACCGACGATCACATTTCTCTTCATAAGTAAGACCTCCTATTTTAAAAACCGAATCCGTTTGTCAGAAATACCCTGAAAGAAATAGCCTTGCGAAGACATTCACAAGGCTACGAACGTGCGCGAGAAGATTCGAACTCCCGACCTTCTGGTCCGTAGCCAGACGCTCTATCCAGCTGAGCTACGCGCACCTATCTTGATTGCAACGCATATAGTGTATCGTTTAACCGGGCGTTTGTCAAGGGTGAAACGAGCCGGTTTTCCGCGGAAAACCGGCTCGCATACAAGTCTTAAAAGCCTGTCCGGTTTAGAACAGGATGCCGCCGAATTTGACAAAGATCGGGGCAAAGACCAGCGAAACGATCGTCATCAGCTTGATCAGGATATTGATCGACGGACCGGATGTATCCTTGAAAGGATCACCGACCGTATCGCCGACGACCGCCGCTTTGTGGGCCTCAGAGCCCTTACCGCCGTGGACGCCGCCCTCGATGTACTTCTTGGCATTGTCCCAGGCACCGCCTGCGTTCGCCATCATGATGGCAAGAAGCACGCCGGAAGCCAGCGCACCGGCAAGCATACCGCCGAGCGCCTCTGTGCCGAGCAGCAGACCGATCAGGATCGGAGCAATGATAGCCAAAAGACCGGGGGCGATCATTTCCTTGAGCGCAGCGCTTGTGGAGATGGACACGCAACGGGCGTAATCCGGCTTCTCCGTTCCTTTGAGGATGCCGGGCTTCTCCTTGAACTGATCGCGGACTTCCTCGATCATGCTGAACGCCGCCTTACCGACCGAACTCATGGTCATGGCGGAGAACAGGAACGGCAGCATGGCGCCGATAAACAGACCGACGATGACCATCGGATCAAGCAGGCTGATATTCTTGAGTTTGGCTGTAGTCGCGAAGGAAGCGAACAGAGCCAGTGCTGTCAGTGCTGCTGATCCGATCGCAAAGCCCTTGCCGATCGCCGCCGTTGTATTGCCGACTGCATCGAGAGTATCAGTGATATTGCGGACATCCTCGGGAAGCTCGCTCATCTCGGCGATACCGCCCGCATTGTCGGAGACCGGACCGTAAGCATCGACCGCTACAGTCATACCGGTCGTGGAAAGCATACCGACCGCTGCCAGCGCGATACCGTAAAGACCGGCAAACTTATAGGCGACAATGATGCCGACGCCGATCAGAAGGATCGGAAAGACTGTCGAGTTCATGCCGACAGCCAGACCGCTGATAATAGTGGTCGCGGAACCCGTCTCGGACTGCTCGGCTATCTTCTTGACAGAGCCGAACTTCTCGGATGTGTAGTACTCTGTGATGGAACCGATCAGGATACCGACGATGAGACCGGCGATGATGGCCCAGGCATAATTCATGGACCCGAGCATCGTTTTACTCAGGATCAGAGTCGCGATGATCACGATCACGCCGCTGATATAGGTGCCGAGATTTAATGCCTTGGCGGGATCACCGTTGTCAGTGCCGCGCACGCAGAGGATACCGATGACAGAAGCGATCAGACCGACTGCCGCGATGAGCAGCGGGAAGAGAGCCGCCGTCGTCTCATCAAAAGAAGCTCCGTCCACTTTTGCAGCCACAGCTACAGCCGCCAGAGTAATAGCAGATACGATGGAACCGACATAGGATTCAAACAGGTCTGAACCCATACCGGCCACATCACCGACGTTGTCGCCGACATTGTCTGCGATGACTGCCGGGTTGCGCGGATCATCCTCAGGGATACCGGCTTCGACCTTACCGACAAGGTCAGCACCGACATCGGCTGCCTTGGTGTAGATACCACCGCCGACTCGGCCGAACAGAGCCATCGAGGAGGCACCCAGACTGAAGCCTGTCACACACTCGGTGACTGTCGCCAGATCCAGAGCCACAAAGATCACGCCGAGGCCTAAGAGGCCGAGACCCGCCACGCACAGGCCCATGACAGCACCGCTGCGGAATGCAACCTTGAGAGCCTTGGGCATGCCTGATTCCATCGCCGCGTTTGCTGTACGGACATTGCCCTTAGTCGCCACATTCATACCGAAGAATCCGGCCAGTACCGAGAGCAGTGCGCCGCATACATAGAGCACGGCACTCGTCCAGTTGATGGCGAAGCCGATCAGCACAAAGAGCACAACAATGACGATGATCATGACTCTGTACTCTCTCTTCAGGAAAGCAAAAGCTCCTTCACGGATATACCCGGAGATCTCTTTCATTCTGTCGTTGCCGGCAGGCGCCTTGCTGATCCAGGAAGCCAAAAAAAAGGCCACCGCAAGGCCGACCAGAGCAACAACAGGGATAATAATACTGTTCATTTTAAATAATCCCTCCTTTAATCTACAACAGACTATAATATTATAGTAGTTCGATATCTTTCTGTCAATGAATTTGGCGGCCCGAAGGCCGCCAAATCTGCTGCGGAAAGCGGGACTTGAACCCGCACGTCCATGCTGGACACAAGATCCTTAATCTTGCTCGTCTACCAATTCCGACATTTCCGCTTATCGCGCGGGACCCTCAGCCCCGCAGCGTAAAATACAATATCATATTTGCAAAAGATATGCAAGCGTTTTAGGCAATCTTTGCCTTGGCTGTCTCCGCAAGCTTAGCGAAACCCTCCTTGTCATAGACGGCCATATCCGCAAGCATCTTGCGGTTGATCGTCACGCCGGCTTCCTTGAGGCCGTACATCAGACGGCTGTAGGAGATACCGTTCATGCGGGCAGCTGCATTGATGCGGGCGATCCAGAGCCTGCGCATCTGACGTTTGCGCTGCTTGCGGCCTGCGTAAGCCTGAGACAGGGAACGCATGACCGTCTGCTTGGCGATGCGATACTGCTTCGAGCGTGCGCCGCGATAACCCTTTGCCAACTTCAGTACTCTATTATGCTTTTTCTTGGCGTTCAATCCGCCTTTAATTCTGGCCATGATAAAACCTCCTTATGTAGAACTATCTTACAGATACGGCAAAATCTTCTTCATATTCTTCTCGTTCGTCGGATCCGCCGTAGTGGTCTGACGGAGGTTTCTCTTCCTCTTAGTCGTCTTCTTGGTGAGAATATGGCTTCTGTATGCTTTGTTTCTCTTGAGTTTTCCGGACGCTGTCTTCGAAAAACGCTTGGCAGCGGCACGGCTTGTTTTCATTTTCGGCATATTGATTCCCTCCTTTATACTATCTCTTTTCTGTCAGGACCATGCTCATATTGCGGCCCTCCATCTTGGGCTCTTTGTCAACCTGGGCGATATCCGATAATGTCTCGACAAACGCATCCAGGATCGCGCGTCCGTTCTGCTGATGTGCCATCTCACGTCCTCTGAACCTCACGGTCACTTTAACGCGGTTGCCCTTGGAAAGGAATTTGCGCGCGTTGGTCGCCTTGGTGTTGAGGTCGTTGGCCCCGATGTTCGGGGAGAGACGGATCTCCTTGATTTCCACAGTCTTCTGCTTCTTCTTGGCTTCCTTCTCCTTGCGCGTCTGCTCGTAGCGGAATTTACCGTAATCAATGATCTTGCACACGGGCGGGTTGGCCTTAGGCGCGATCAGGACCAGATCCAGTTCCGCTTCGTCAGCTCTTAACTGCGCGTCCCTTGACGACATGATTCCCAACTGCTCTCCGTTCTCGTCGATCACCCGGACCTCACGCTCACGGATTTGTCCGTTGACATAATAATCGCTAATCTCCGTATACCTCCTGACTGAAAAAATAAAAGTGCATGCCTCGGCATCCACTTTCATGTCCGGACACACCGCACAGGGCGGTGGTCTGTCCTTCGTATTTGACCGGTGCTCATCTGTATATGGCACGGTGAGAGTGGATGCTCTGCTTTGTTGATCCTGCTGTTTCCAGCAAAAGTTAGACTACCACAGCAGCGGCTGCCTGTCAAGCTTTTTTCTTGTGACCGAAACGATTCTCCGTACCGGCGCGCAGGCGCTTGATATTGTCCTTATGTTTGTATATGGCCACTGCCGCCAATATGGTGAACAGGATACATAATTCGATGCGGTAGGCTCCCGTATCCCGGAATAGACCTGCCGCCGCAAACACATAACTCTCCGCTGCCACGGCAGTCACTGCAGCAATAGAGGCCAGCGATACATAGCCGGTCGCAACAGCGAGCAGGATAAACAGGATCAACGGTACTATTACCATGCGAGCGCAGACCGCCAAACCTACGCCGAGGAAACAGGCGATCCCCTTGCCTCCCGCAAACCCTCCGGTCACAGGAAAGCAATGTCCGAGAAACGCACCTATGCCCGCATAGAGCATCAGCGTCTGTATTCCGTTTCCTTGTTTATGAAAGAAGGCGTAGGCCAGCACGACCGGAATAACTGCCTTGAGGACATCCCCGAGCAGAGTGAGCACACCGCCGCCAACCCCTGTCACCCTCAGTGCGTTGGTCGCTCCGGTATTGCCGCTTCCCTCTTTGCTCAGATCGACATGCTTGATCCTGCCTACGATCTTTCCTGACGGGAACAACCCGAAAATATATCCCATTACCAAACAAATGATACGATATCCTAACATGCCGGAAATTGCCTCCTATTCAGCTGCCCATCCGCGGGCGCAGTCAACTGCCTTGTTCCAGTTTCTGATCTCTCTCTTCCTCTTTTCCTCTTCCATAGCCGGTGTAAACGTCCGTTCGATTGCATGGTTAGCAGCGATCGTCTCACGATCCGGCCAGTAACCGACCGCCAGCCCTGCCAGATAAGCAGCGCCCAGCGCTGTCGTCTCTACGCAGTCCGGACGCAGGACCGGGACGGCGATCAGATCCGCCTGGAACTGCATGAGAAAGTCATTCATCGAAGCGCCTCCGTCGACCATCAGCGACGCGAGCCGTATACCGGAATCGGCTTCCATAGCTCCGAGCACTTCACAGGACTGAAATGCCAGCGACTCCACGGTCGCACGGATCAAATGATTGCGGTTGACACCGCGCGTCAGTCCGACGATCGTTCCGCGCGCGTACTGATCCCAGTGCGGTGCGCCGAGTCCTGTAAAGGCCGGCACGACATAACAGCCGTTCGTATCATCTACCGCAGTCGCTGCCGCCTCACTCGCCGGGGCAGAGTCGATGATCCTCAACTCATCGCGCAGCCACTGGATCGCCGCACCGGCGACAAAGATCGAGCCTTCCAGTGCATAGTCGACCTTACCGTCGATACCCCAGGCGATCGTCGTGACAAGCCCGTGATCGGAAGCCACCGGCTGAGATACGGTATTCATCAGCATAAAACAGCCGGTACCGTATGTATTCTTCGCCTGCCCGGGATTAAAACAAGTCTGACCGAACAGTGCGGCCTGCTGGTCTCCCGCCGCTCCGGCGATCGGGATCTCGCCGCCGAAGAGAAGCGGATCGCTCATCCCGTATATCTCACCCGAAGGTCTGGCCTCAGGAAGCATGGATGCGGGGATGTCGAGTTCTTTCAGGATATCCTCATCCCACTGCAGCGTATGAATATTGAACAGCATAGTTCTCGAAGCGTTAGAGTAGTCGGTCACATGGACTTTGCCCCCTGTAAGCTTCCAGATCAGCCAGCAGTCAACTGTCCCGAACAGCAATTCTCCGCGCTCGGCTCTCTGCCGCGCTCCCTCGGTATGATCGAGTATCCACCGGATCTTTGTGGCGGAAAAATAAGCATCCAATACAAGCCCGGTCTTCTCTTTGAAGCGGGTCTCCAGCCCCTTCGCCTTGAGTCCGTCCACAAATTCCGCCGTTCGCCGGCACTGCCAGACTATCGCGGGAGCGACCGGTTCCCCGGTATTCCTGTCCCAGACGATAGTCGTCTCGCGCTGATTGGTAATGCCAATCGCCGCGATATCAGAGGCCTGCGCACCAGCGTTCTTCATCGCCTGACGGGCCACCTCCAGCTGAGTATCCCAGATCTCGTCCGCATCATGCTCCACCCATCCCGGCTGCGGAAAATGCTGCGTGAACTCCTTCTGGGCAACAGCGCAGATATTGCCTTCTTTATCAAATAAGATACAGCGGTTGCTGGTCGTTCCGGCGTCGAGCGCCATAATATATTTTTTCATGATTTCCTCCGTTTTCTTACCATATTAGATTACCACAAATTATTCTTTCAAAAAACATAAATTTGACAGCGCCAACGATTGAATGTTTCCACCGTCTTGGGTATAATGAATTTTTGAGGGGAGATATTTCGCTAGGAGGAATATCACCAATGAAAATCAATCAGCAGGAACCCATTTACAACGCTGCAAGTCTGGGAAAGAGCAAGATGGCTATCCTGGGTTTGCAGCATTTATTTGCCATGTTCGGCGCGACGATCCTCGTCCCGATCCTGGT
>OMSP01000262.1 GCA_900313775.1 uncultured Eubacteriales bacterium | reverse complement strand
GGTTATCTTTATAAGGAGGGTGATCATGAGCAATGCACAGAAAGTCAATGATTTCTTAGATAAAGCGAAGGTGTTCTATCTGCTGACGACGGATGGCGATCAGCCCAAGGGCCGCCCGTTTGGTTTTCATATGCTGGTCGATGATGTCGTCTACTTCGGCTGCGGAACATTTAAAAATGTGTTCAAGCAGCTGACCGCTAATCCGAAGGTCGAGGTGCTGGCCCTGGACGGAGAGCAGTTCCTGCGCTACGACGGCGAGGCGAAGGTCGTCAAGGATGACGCACTGCTGGATAAGGTGCGCGAGATCATGCCCGATATCATGGGTCTCTATGATCAGAACGGCTGGGAGATGGGACTTTTCTGTCTCGACGGCGGACATGCCGAGATCCGCGGACTGTTCGATGTGATCGAGGAGTTTGATGTGTAAACCTCGACATGCTCGAGTAATCTGATGTTCAGAACACAAAAGGCTGGCGTCTCGGCGCCAGCCTTTTTATACCAGATCTTTATACCCGATCTTTCGATGTTTCTTATATCAATCCTGCATACCCTATCTGCCGCATGGCTTCATAGAGAGTGATCGCTGCAGCGCTTGCGAGATTGAGTGAGCGCTCGCCCTCTGCCATAGGGATGCGGATGCAGCGGTCGGGATGCGCGTCAAGTATCTCCTTGGGAATGCCAGCGCTCTCCTTGCCGAACATCAGATAGTCGCCGTCCTTATAGTCCGCGTCGGCAATGGTCTGCTTGCCCTTGGTGGTCACATACCAGATGCGCGCGTCCGGATGCGCGGCCAGAAAATCTTCATAGGTATTGTATTCCCTCGGCGCGAGGCGAGGCCAGTAATCCAGGCCCGCGCGCTTGAGGGATTTTTCATTAGTGTAAAATCCGAACGGCCGGATCAGATGGAGGCTCGCGCCGGCGCACATGCAGGTGCGTCCGATCGCGCCGGTGTTGCCCGGCTGCTCGGGTTCATGCAAAACAACGCCTATGCTCATTTCTTTACCCTATCAATGAACTTTTTCTCTAAATATATGTTCGGATTCATTGTTTTCCTTGAAAATCCGTCAATTTTACGCTATTTTTAGATGTTTTTATGAACAAACTGGCTGATTTCAGAGGTGTGTTCATTGAAATTCATCATTTTCAATGAACGTTTGTCAGTATTTCAGTTGGATTTTCATTAAAACACATCAAAACTGCAGCAAAGCGGCCGCTGTTATGCTCAATCGCCTTCTTTTGCTTTCGCGACTGCCGCACTGCCTGCAGCGAATCCGCTGGAAAACGCCCACTGCAATGAATACCCGCCGGGCATACCATCGACATCTAGCAGGTCGCCTGCCAGATAGACTCCCGGCACCTTCTTGCTCTCAAGCGTCACCGGCTGCACCTCGGAGGTCAGCACGCCGCCCGTGCAGGTCTGTGACTGACGGAAATTGCCGGTGCCGCCGATCCCGACCCTGAGGCCGGTCATCGTCTCGGCAAGGCGTCTGATCTTATCATCCTTCAGATACTGGATCGGCTGACTGTGGCGGATACCCGCCTCGCGGATCAACATCCTCGCGATCTTCTTCGGGATCAGACCGAGCAGATAATGCCTCGCGAGATAATCCTCTACGCGTGCCCTCCGCCCGATCAGGAAATCGTAAGCTTCGTCGGCATTTTTACCGGGCAGGAAGGAGATCAGGGCTTCGACTGTCTTCCCCTCATCGAGCGCCCGCGACGCATAACGGCTCACCGTCCGCGCCGGCACACCTGAAATGCCGGAAGCGGTGAACTCCAGCAGGCCTGCCGCCTCAGCCGCCTGCTGCCCGTCGACCAGAAGAGTCAGGCTTCCATCGCAGCTGACCCCGTCCCAGTCGCTGGTGTATGTCGAAGTGACCCGCAGATCGGTCTGCGCCGGCAAAGCCTTTTTCATGCTCATGCCGAGCTGCTCTGCCAGTCGGTAACCCTCCTCGCCGGCGCCGGTAGCGACCGCCGCCTTGGACCCGGTGGCGAGCACCACGCACTTCGCGTTGTAATCACCATTTACACAGTGCACTTCAAAGGAATCTTCACCCTTTTCGATCGAGATCACCTTTCTGTATGTCTCGACGCGCACGAAATGCCGGTTCATCTGCAGACGCAGTATATCGACGACATCGCCGACCTGCTCGCAGACCGGATAGACGCGTCCGTCCTCAACCTTGATGTCTATGCCGATCTCCTCAAACCAACGCATGAGGTCTTCATTGGAAAAAGCCTCCAGCACCGGCAGCACGATCCCGGGATCCGCGTCATAGTAATTGTCGATCCCGATATTTTCATTGGTGAAATTGCACCGCCCGTCGCCGGTGAATCCCAACTTGTTTCCGACGCGGTCGCCCTGCTCAAGCAAGACGACATCCGATTTTTCCCGCGCCGCCGCGATGGCCGCACTCATGCCGGCGATCCCGCCGCCGATTATCAATACATCATAAGGTTTGCTCATAAAACCGCCTCCTGTATGTAAACTTCCTGAATCATTCTATCAAATGTCCGCCCGCTCAACAATCATGGCTGTGCCGCTTGATCTTTCCTTCAAGCCAGCTGCCGAGCGCTGCCGCCAGGAAGAGGAAGAGCACCATTTTCACCGGGAAGCACAGCAGGGTCAGCATGGCGACCGCTACCGGTTTCTTTATCTGTGCGCCAAGCGTTGCCGAAGTCACGCACCCCGCCGCAAAGACCATATGTCCCATCTCTGTATTCGGGAAGAAGATCATAGCCAGCGCAAAGCCCATGCAGCAGCACGCAAAGATCAGAGGGAAGAAATGTCCTCCCTTGAATCCGAATTTGATTGAAAATGCCGTCAGGAAGAGTTTCAGCAGGCAGACCCCGATGAGAAACAGCGGTGTATAGCTGCCGAAAGTCTCAGCGAGCTCTCCCATCTGCTCCTCGCCTGAAAAAAGTACCATCGGTACGCCGATCCCGATCAGACCGATCACGATACCGCCTGCGATCTCGCGCGCGATGACCGGGATCCTGGCCGCGGCCGCGCCGGTGTATTTCTCGCAGAGAGCGAAGAGAAGACATAGAAGTATCCCGACGGGGATATAGATGAGCAGAAGCAAAACATCCTGCCAGTGTACGGTAATTTCAGAAAAATGCGGAAAACCCGAAGACGCCTTGCCGAAGGCCGCGCTCAACAGATGAAACGCGAGGAACGCTCCGCTGAGAGCGAGAGCGTACAAAGCAAGCTTTGTCGCTCGGGGCATGCTGTGTTCCCTGTCAAGTCTCGTGCCTTTGATTACCGCATCCTGTGCTAACCCAGCACCTGAGGCCGCTTTCTGCTGCTCAAAGCCGGCCGTTACATCGCTTGCTGCATGATCGCGCATCGCTCCGACCAGCTCATCCTCCTCTACAGCAAAGATACCAAACAGCGGCGAGTGAAAGATCGTGCCCAGCGTCACTGCCTGACCGATCTGCGCATACTCCTGCTTTCTCTCGCGGGCGAAGCGCACGTTGTCGCCGACCCAGTAGCAGAGTCCCGCAATGATGCCGGTCAGTCCCGCCTCGGGACCGACGCTGCCGGCAAAGACGAGCGGCAGGAAGGCCGCAATCAGAAGGGGAAGCATCCTGTCGTAGGCATAGTGCTTCTCGCGTTTGATCCTGCCCATTACGACAGTCAGCTCCTCCGGATAGTCGCCGTATTTCTTATGGATGAGGCCAATCAGCAGACCGCCGGCGGCACAGACGATCACAGGCAGAAATGTCAGATTCACCGCACCGGGCAGTTTCTCCCAGAGCAATGCCGTGCAAAGCCCCACGAGTTTTGCGAAGATCCAGATGATCGCGCCGGCAACGGCCCCGAGGCCGGCCGTGAACGCAAGCAGCTTTATCTCGTTGGATATCCTTGTATTATCCCTCTTGATCATCAGTTCTCTTCCGGACCCGGGTTGTGATCTATCTCCCCTGATTCGCGAAACAGGACGACGCGCCTGGAGAGCTCCTCAAGCTCCTCTTTGGACAGCTCCGGCAGATGCTCGAGCTTGTCCATAAACGCCCCGATCGTCTCTTTATCGCGTATGGAGTTGACCTTCATATAGTAGTTGACCACGACGCCGGTGACGATCGCCACGACAAAGGTCGTGTAGATGGTCACGAGCACCGAGATGATCTTTGTCAGGAAAGTGGTCGCGATGATATCTCCGAATCCCGCTGTCGAAAGCACCGAATAGCAATACCACAGTGCATCCCCGAAGTGATTCACGGCCGGATCAAGGATCCGGATCAGCAGCGCGGACACGACCACGAAGATCAGATAGCCCTCGATGATCTTGTCCGTATGGGTGTTCTTCATGATGTTCTTAATGATGGTGATCTTTTTTTTCGTTTTCACGGTGATTTCCCCCGCCGGTCTGTTTATTTTGATATTTTCTCATATACTTTTTTCATCGACAGTCCCTGAATGACAGTCGTAAAGAAGACGATCGCATAGACCATTCCGAGAATGATATGGTACTGATCCGTGCTGAGCATTCCCACGGTGCTCATCGCAAGCGCGATCCCGAGACCACCGCGCAGACCGCCCCAGGTAAAGAGCATTGAAAACCGCCCCCGCGTGTATCCCGCCGGCAGCGGATGCAGCATACAGCTCCCGACAAAGACAGATCCGTAGCGCGCGATAAAATTCAGGATGATGGCTGCCAGTGAAAGGACTGCGACTCTCGGCATTTGAATGATCCTGACAAAGGTCAGTCCCATGATGACATAGAGGACGGAGTTGAGCAGGACATCGATCATATCCCAGAATGAGTCAAATCCCGTCATGTCCGACATCCTGTCGGAGTGGCGGTCGCGCAGTGCCGAAAAAGTGATACCGCAGATCACAGAGGCGATCGCGCCCGAAAAGTCCAGCCTCTCGCAGATCAGATAGGCAGACGCCACAGCCAGGATCGTGGCAAATACTCTCCTGTGCACATCGTCCGTGTGCAGAATGACGCGGAACGCCACCCAGCTCGTCACTACTCCCACCACGAACGCGCCGAGGATCTCGCGCAGCATGATCGTGAAGAAGCCCGCACTGCTGCTGGCCGTCACCATGCCGGAAAAACAGACGAAGAGCGCGACGCCGACGCCGTCATTAAAGAGCGACTCGGCTTCTATCAGGAAGTCTATCTCCTCCGGCAGACCGAATTTCTGTAAAATGCTGGTGGCCGCGATCGGATCTGTCGGCGCAACGATACTGCCCGCCATCATGCACATCGGAAGCGTAAATGAAAAACCCAGCGCCTTCGATACCAGATAGAACAAAGCTCCGTAGAAGACCGCACCGAGCAGCGTGCACAAGAGCGACAACACAGTCACCGGTTTGGCGTCTTTCTTGAAATCCCCCAGCTTCAGATTGCGGGATCCCGCAAACAGCATGAAGCAGAGAACACCCTTCATCAGGAATTTCTCGATATCGAAGACCTGCACAGTATCCACAAGACTTCTTACGCTCTCGTCCTTGGAATACGCCCAGATGACAGCGATGACCGCACCGATCAAAACGGAAAACAGAAGCAGCGCTATCTCATAGGTGAGATGTGTGACCTTCTCATTGAAAAACCCGACAAATACGATGATCAGGAACAGTATGGTGACATTTGGCAAAAATGAATTCATAGAATTCTCCCGATTAACATGAATGTATAAAAGATTATACCACATTCATACTGAATATAGAGTATACTGTAGGTAGAACAGCAACGATCTGAACGACCGGCCTGAAAGCCGGAATGATTCCATATATGAACGGAGGGAGACTATGAAGATCGGGTTTGGCTGCGATCACGCGGCAGTTGAAATGAAAAACACCCTTATGGAGCATTTGACAGAGGCGGGACATGAATGCGTCGATTTCGGAACGGACAGTTCCGAGCACCGCGTGGATTATCCGGAGAAAGCGCTTGCCGTCGCCGAGGCGATCAAAGCCGGTGAGATCGACAAGGGCGTGCTCTGCTGCGGTACCGGCATCGGGATGTGTCTGGCCGCCAACAAGGTCCCGGGCATCCGCGCCTCTGTCTGCAGCGAGCCCTACTCGGCACAGCTCACCGTGCAGCACAACAACGCGAACATCATCACGATCGGCGCCCGCGTCATCGGACCGGAGCTTGCCAAGATGACCGTGGACGCATTTTT
>OMSP01000075.1 GCA_900313775.1 uncultured Eubacteriales bacterium | reverse complement strand
GACGGGGACGTGATCGGATCCAAGGTCTCGACCAGCGGCCGGAAGGGCGATGATGAGCTCACGAGCATCACCCTGAACGGACAGCAGACCGAAGCCGGCGTGTATCCCGGTGAGATCGAAGCCAGCGCAGCAGCTGTCGGAGCAGCCATTGATAACTACATATTCAAGTATGTCGCCGGCAAACTGACGATCGAGGAAAGAACTGACATGACCCTGACAGCCAATGGCTACACGGGTGAATACGATGCCATGAGCCACGAGGCAAGCGCTGCGTGCAGTCAGGCAGATGCGAAGATCGAGTATCAGATCGACGGCGGCGACTGGACCGAGACGGTACCGGCTATCAAAGATGTCGGAGAAAAAGCTGTCAAGGTCAGAGCGAGCAAGAAGAATTACAAGACAGTCGAAGCTGACTGCACGCTGAAGGTCACGAAGGCCACGCTGACGATCACGGCGAACGATCAGAGCTACATCTATAACGGCTCAGCGCAGGGCGAGGACAATAAAACCTATGCAGACGCTGCTGTGATCAAAAACAAGGTCTCTGCGAGCGGTCTGAAAGGCAATGACAAGCTGACAAGCATTACGCTGAACGGACAGAAGACGGATGCGGGTGAGTATCCCGATACGATCGAAGCCGATAAAGCTGAAGTCGGAAATGCCACAGACAACTACACGATCAAATATGCCGCCGGCAAACTGACGATCGAGGAAGCATCGATGACCCTGACGGCCAACGGCTATAAGGGCGAATACGATGCCGCAAGCCACAGGGCAAGCGCTGTGTGCAGTCAGTCAGACGCGAAGATCGAGTATCAGGTCGATGGCGGCGACTGGAGCGAGACGGCACCGAGCATCAAAGATGTCGGGGAGAAAGACGTCAAAGTCAGAGCGACCAAGAAGAATTACAAGACGGTCGAAGCAGCATGTATTTTGAAGATCGATCGCAAGACTGTCACAGTTACCGCTGATGATTACAGCAAGATGGTGGGCGAGCTTGATCCCGACTGGACTGCAACAGTAGAAGGCCTTTTGGGCGACGATACTGTGGTCTACACGATCAGCCGCGAACCCGGTTCAACGCCCGGCAAGTACAAGATCACGGTGAAAGGTGAGGAGAATCAGGGTAATTATGCAGTGAAATATGTGGATGGCACCTTGACGATCAAACCGGCTCCGTCACCGGATCCGGGTCCTGATCCGACGCCGACACCTGATCCTGCACCCACACCAAGACCGACGCCCGAACCGACACCGGCGGCCACAGCGGTCACGCTGGCTGATACGGCGATCGAGGAGACAGCTCAGCAGCTGACGACAGTCGAGGATACAAAAACGCCTCAGGCGACACTCAAGGACAACAAGGCGCCGAAGGCTGCAACTGAAGAGTACTGGGCATTGATCAATCTGATCTGCACGATCGTGACATGCGTCATCAGCTTACTCCTTCTGGTGTTCTACTTCATCAGGAGAAGAGAGGACGATGAAGAGGAAGAGAATAACTCCGAGGCATCGAATGCAGAAGAAGATGAAGAGACCAGGAGAAAGAACAAACTCGGCATGAGACTGTTCGGCCTGATCGCGGCAATCGTATCGGTTATCGTATTCATCCTCACAGAGGACATGAGCCTGCCGATGCAGATGGTCGACAAATGGACCATCGTGATGGCCATCATATTGGCGATCGAAGCAGTACTGGCTGTTTTCTCCAAGAAGACGACGGATGAAGACGACGACCGGAATGAACCGGCACAAGCCTGATACCAGGGGCTTTCCTTCAAAACATATAAATCCGTTATAATGACGGAACGGACCCGGCCATCCGGCCGGGTCCGTCAGCTTGCAGCAATGAATGAAAACAATTATAAGTGGACTGGTATCGGTAAATGTTATAAAATAGGAATAGAATTCAACTTTGAGGAGTAAGAGAGGCGAGCTTATGAACCGCAAGAGCGGCAAGAAAAAAAGAATACTGTCCCGGATGTTGACTGCACTGGGAATCTTTATGCTGCTCGTCACAGGCATGATACTGCCTTGCTCTGCAGAAGGTACGCTGCCGGATGTTTTTGACACAGGATTCAGAATCACCGTCAACAAGCCGAGCGCAGCAGAATATCAACCTTTAAATGATACTAACGTCTCGCTTGACTTTTACCGGATCGCCAAGGCGACGCCGAGGGAAGGTCAGGATGTGCTTGATGTGGAATGGGGAGAGAGATTCAAGGTCGTCGGAGCTGCCTGGGAAGCCGTGGAGCAGAAGGCTGTCACAGGAGAAATTGAGCTTAAGGCAGCCGACATTGACGGGCTGGCGCAGGGAGCGGCACGGATTGTTCTTGCCGATGTACCGGAGTACGAGAGCACGAAACCGGCAGTGGCAACGAATCCTGATAAAACCGGGACACTCGGTACCGCGGTCGAGCTCGGGGATGAGGCAGGTATTTATCTGATCATTGCCCATGGCAGTCTTAAGGACTATAAGATCACGGGAGATGACTCGCAATTGTCGACAGCAGCAGTGGTCAACAGCCAGCTTTATCAGTTCGCGCCGATGCTGGTCACTGTTCCCAATAAGGGTGTCACCTATTTGGAGGACAAAGGCAATATCACAGGAGTGATCAGCGGGGAAATACTGGCCCAGTATTCGATCGGATTCAGCAATACGCTTTCAGAAGAATCCTGGGTCGGCGACGTCGAGATCATTGCCAAAGTCGGACGGGAAGACATCTCACCCGATGATCCGGATGATCCCGATAATCCGGATGATCCGGATGACCCGGACAACCCCGGAAAGCCGGACAACCCCGGAAAACCGGGCAATGGAAAATCGGGAACGACGGGCAGACATAAGACCGGTGACGACACCGATCTTACAGGATGGTTCGCGTTGCTTCTGATAGCAGGGGCAGGCGGCGGAGCGATCGTACACCGCAGAAGGCGCAGAGAGAACTGATCTGCATATATTGAAAGATATCAGCGCTCATGGTCGTATTTGCCATGAGCTTTTTTCACGGCGCTGAATGAGAACTGATATAAGTGGACTGCTACAGGCTTTATGTTATAAAATAAAACTATGAAACGGGTAATTACTTACGGGACATTTGACCTGCTTCATTACGGTCATATTTATTTGCTCAAGAGGGCGAGGGAGCTTGGCGATCATCTGATCGTGGGGCTTTCAACTGATGAATTCAACTCCGTGGAGAAGGGAAAGAAGAGTTATTTCACCTATGAAGAGAGAAGAGAGCTCTTGATGGGTGTCCGCTATGTTGATCAGATCATCCCTGAGACATGCTGGAAACAGAAGAGAGAGGATGTCCGCCGGTATCACTGTGATGTCTTCGTAATGGGTGATGACTGGCAGGGAAAGTTTGATTATCTGAAGGACGAGGGCGTTGAGGTCATTTATCTGCCGAGGACGCCGGAGATCAGCACCACCATGATCAAAGAAGAATTGACAGAATTATGAAGATAGCGATGATCGGACAAAAGCGCATACCTTCCGGAGAAGGAGGGGTGGAGAAGACGGTGGAGGAGATATCGCGCCGTCTGGTTGAACGCGGTCATACGGTAACGGTGTACAACCGCTCCGGTCACAATATCTTCGGTATCGAATACGACAGACCGGTCGAGGGCGGATCGTGGCAAGGTATCGCGGTCCGTTATATCAAAGCACCGGAGGGGCGGGCACAGGTCCCGGTCTACTCGCGCCGTGCGGTCAGACAAGCTGTACGCGACGGAGCCGATGTGATCATGCTGCACGCGTCCGGATCCTCACTGCGGGCCGGTATGGTCAGGCGCGCACACATTCCCTGCATCTGCATGCTGCACGGGATCGACAGCCGGCGTGACAAATGGGGACGGTTTGCCGCCTGGTATCTGCGGCGCGGAGAGAGAGCTGCGATGACCAGGGCTGATGCCTGTATCGTTCTCTCGGAAAACATGAAAAAGGAGCTGGAAAACGCCTACGGAGGACAGGCGATAGTCGGCTTTAACGGCGTGGACAAGCCGGAGACGGCCGCGGGAGACAGTCTGTTAAAACAGTACGGTCTCTGCTCCGGAGAGTATATACTCTGGACAGGGAGACTGGTGCCGGAAAAAGGGCTCCAGCTGTTGATCCCGGCTTTTAAGAACTGCAATACAGAAAAGAAACTTGTGATCGCCGGCGGCAAGGAGTGCCGCTATCCGTCTTTCTCCCTTCAGGTGGAAGATATGGCAGCAGGCGATCCCCGGATCATTATGACGGGCTATATAGCGCGTGAGAGGCTCTCAGAGCTCTATCAGCACGCCTATGCCTGTGTGTATCCGAGTCTGCTGGAAGGCATGTCTCACGCGCTCCTGGAGGCCTTATCCTGCGGCAGGTGCTGTCTGGT
>OMSP01000291.1 GCA_900313775.1 uncultured Eubacteriales bacterium | reverse complement strand
TCCGGCCGCATGACTATAAAAAACGAGGAGTTTTCCTTCGCCAAGGCATTGGAGCAGGTCAACGGGATCATAAGCGAACAATGCAGGGATAAAGGCCTTGCCTACGATTGCCGCACTGTGGGGCAGATCGACACATATTACGTCGGCGATGCCATGAAACTCAAACAGGTCCTGATAAATATTCTGGGGAATTCTGTCAAATTTACTCCGGAAGGCGGCGCCGTGAGTTTTGTGATCGAAGAAGGAGCAAGATTCGATGGAAAGGCTGTAGTAAAGTTTGTCATCAGTGATACAGGCATAGGCATGAGCAAAGAGTTTCTCCCTCATATTTTTGAAGCATTCAGCCAGGAGGATCCTTCGTCTACCAGCATGTACGGAAGTACGGGCCTGGGAATGCCTATCACGAAAAGCATCGTTGAGCTGATGAATGGAAACATCACGGTCGACAGCGAAAAAGGAAAAGGGACAACGTTCACTGTTACGGTAACGTTCGGAGAATCCGACAGAAAGAGTGCCGAAGCAGAGGCTCAGATACCTCGTAATATGAGTGTTCTGGTCATCGATGACGACCGGATCGCCCTGGAACATGCCGAGATCATTCTCGGACAGGTAGGAATCAGCTGTGAAACAGCGGAATCCGGCTGGGAAGGAATAGATAAAGTAAGGATCCGGCATGCCCGCAGAGAAGATTACGATCTCATCCTGGTCGACTGGAAAATGCCGGAAATGGACGGACTCGAGACAACACGGCAGATCCGCTCCATTGTCGGATCGGATACTCCTATCATCATACTCACATCGTTCAACTGGGATACTATCGCCGATGAGGCAAAAGATGCAGGTGTGGATACTTTTGTGCCAAAGCCTCTGTTTGCCGATAACGTGATGGAAGAATTCAGAGAAGCATTCAGAAAAAAGAACGAAACGCTTGTCAGAAAGACAACGGATCTGAAGGGATGCCATATCCTGCTTGCCGAGGACGTCGCCGTAAATGCGGAAATCATCATGATGGTACTGAGTATGCGTGAGATGGAGATCGATCTGGCAGAGAACGGACAGGCTGCAGTCGATCTGTTTGCAAAGAGCGAACCAGGATACTATGCAGCGATACTGATGGACATGCGCATGCCTGTGATGGACGGGCTGGAAGCCGCAAGGATCATACGCAGTATGGAAAAAGAAGACGCAAAAACGATTCCGATCATTGCTTTGACCGCTAACGCTTTTGATGAAGATGTCCAGCGCAGCATGCAGGCAGGCCTGAACGCACATCTCAGCAAGCCGGTACAGCCTGAAGTATTGTATGAGACACTGGAAAAGCTGATCAGCACACAAGCTGATGCCTGATAAGACTTTTGTTTATTAATAGTTATTGCTTAATGAGGGAGATCCGAGCTTGAAAAAGATTTCTATTATAATTGTAAATGTGATCCTCATAGCGGCCATTCTGATCTTTGTTGTGCTTTACTCCCGCATTGAAAACAGGGAGTCTTTCGAGCGGCAGGTAGAGCATTTTGAAAACACAACGGTCACCATGGAACATGTGACTGAGAACTATCTGGAAGGTGAGCAGCGGATCTGCGACGTATGGGCGCGCTATATCAGCAACAAGGGCATGACCCTTGAAGAAGCAGCTGATTATATCCGCACCTCGCATGTGCTTGAGAATACTTCAGCACATCTGGTTTCCCTTGATACTCTCAGGGGTCTCTCCACGCGGCCTAAACAGGGCACGACTGATGACTATTCTGTTTCATATGAACGGATAGGGCTTCTGGAGAACGTGGACTGGATCGATGAACTCGGAAAATCGATCAACATTACCCGCGCCTACACCAACCCGATGAATGGTGAGCAGTCACTGGCTTTCTGCAATAAGATCACTCTTCTCGGTCCGGAAGGCAAAAGCGCCGGGGATGCAGTTTTGCTGCGGGTGATCCCTCTCTCGGTGCTCGAGCAGAAATGGATTTTCCCGCAGACAGGTCTTGATAATGCCGAACTGTCCATCATCGATGCAGACGGC
>OMSP01000164.1 GCA_900313775.1 uncultured Eubacteriales bacterium | reverse complement strand
TGTTTCGCCAATATCAGATCAGGCGCTTTCTCCTGATAGTACTCAAGCGAATCCGGCATGCCGACCGCCATCGCCATCATGATCATCACACAGCAGATCCCGATAAACAGGATAAAATAGCCCGGTATATTCTGAAGAATCACGCGCAGGCGAAAGCGCGATATGAACCGGAATCCCGGCAGTCTGAGCGCTCTTCCTTTTCTCTGCTTCTTGAGCTCACGCCGCAGAAACTGGAAAGGCGTATGCTGCATTTTTTTCGTGATCACGATCAGGTTGATGATGAACATCAGTATGATCGGGACGACAGTTGTCTTGACGAAGGCCTCGCTGCTCGGGATAGTCTCGTAGGAAGGAAGGCTGTAGCTGTTGTAATACATGCCCACGACGATGTTTTTGAATACAGTATATCCGAGTATATTGCCGATGATCGCAGCTATCAGAGTCACGATGATCGGTGTCACCATATAGTGTCGGACCAGCTCCGTTCTGCTGTACCCCGAGGCGCGCAATGTCCCGATGACCATGGAGTCTTTCGTGATCATACTGCTGATCGTGACAGCAAAGACAAATGCCAGTACAGCGACCAGTACATAGAGGATGACTCCTCCCATCGCCTTGTCGCTCCCGAAATCATCCAGCGCGAACTGTATCGCCTGATTCGCGTATGCAGGCACAAAAGACTCGATCGAATTGCCGCGGACAGCCGCTTCCTTCGCAAGTGTCTCGACAAAATCTTCTGCGCGTTTTCTCTCCTTCTCTTCATCTCCGGCCCGGTCCGGTACACCGTTTCCGGCGTCTGTCGTATGGATATATGCATAACTCTCATGGACCTGCGCCTTGAGTCTGTCAAATCCTTTTTCCGTCACAAGTCCTACATCAAAGGTCAGCGCGTCAAACATCATGTCCGTGCTGTTCTCAAACAGAGTCGTATAGTCGCAGTTGGATACGAGCCCTGTGACCTCGTACCGGGTGTCTCCGGCCTTCAGAGTATCACCGACTGTGAGCCCGATGTTTTCCGCGTGCATCCTGTCGACCGCGATCTCATTTCCGTTCTCAGGCAGCCTTCCCTTGAGGACGCTGGCTTTGTTGATATCACTGCGTACTTTGAATATACGGATCTTCATGCTCCGCTTCTGTTTTTTTGTCAGCTTTTCGCCCGCTTTGCCGGAGGTCTTGGGCTCCTCCTTTTGTTCGCGGTAAAGATTTTCATAGATCGTCACGCTCTCCTTCTCTTCGAGTGCGTCGATCAGCCCATCTGCTGCCACGCTGCTGAGCGTGAAATGCCCGTCCTCGCGCCGGTATTTATCTGCCGCCTCATCTCCTGCTTTAAGCATGCTGCCGTTAGCTACATACATGCCGGAGATGCATCCTATGATGAAAATCAAAAACAGTGCGATCACGATATATTTCCGCCAGTCGTCCTGGAGTTCATGGATGATCCGGTGTCGCAGCGGATTACTTCTTTTCTTTCCCCTCATCACTTACCACTCCAGTTCAGCCGCTGTGATCTTGTGTGCGACCTTCTCATCGTTTCTTATCTTTCCGTCTCTTAACTTGACTACATGGTCTGCCATCTGCTGTATAGGTTCATTGTGAGTCACCATGATGATCGTATTGCCATATTTCTTATTGATCTCTTCGATCAGCTGGAGGATCTCTTTGGATGTGTTGTAGTCAAGAGCCCCGGTCGGCTCATCGCAGAGAAGCAGATCCGGGTTTTTTACGATAGCTCTGCCTATCGAGACGCGCTGCTGCTGACCACCGGAAAGCTGGTTGGGAAGCTTGTCACGATGCTCCCAGAGCCCGAGTGTATGAAGCAGCTCGTCGACATCCAGCGGGCGTTCCGACAGGAAAGCTCCGACTTCGATATTCTCTCTGACATTCAGGTTGCCGATCAGATTGTAGAGCTGAAAGACATATCCCAGATGCCTGCGCCTGTACTGAGTGAGCGCCTTCTCGTTCATCTTTCCGAGACGGTCTCCCCCGATCGCGACATAGCCGCTGTCAGCTGTATCGATCCCGCCGATGATATTCAGCAGAGTGCTCTTGCCTGAACCGGACGGTCCCAGCAATACGCAGAACTCTCCTCTCCTGACTGCGAAACTCAATCCGCGCAAAACTTCCTGACGGTTATCGCTCTCGCCGAAACTCTTGTATAATTCACTGACTTTGAGAAATTCATCTTCTGACATATTATTCACCTCATGAGTCTCATTCTGAACATCTTCCTCTGTATCAGCAGTTAGCCTAATCTAACTATCTGCGCCAAATAATTGGTTAGCTCTCGCTAACCAATTTTAATTTACCACTCTTTTTCACGGCTGTCAATAAATTCCTAGAAAAACAGTATGAATTGATTTGTGATTATTGTTTCGCAACACGCGAAACAATGGTATAATAACTGTTAAGAACATTTCATACAGGGGTATCGCAGTGAAGATCTCTATCTATCAAAAACAGTTTCAGCTGACCAGCCAGGCGATCGACGAGTTCTCCGAAGCAGTGGAGTCCAAACTTGTCTACATCGGCATGGAGAGTCAGAACAGGATGCGCATCCGCCTTTCCTTCGAGGAGGCGTTGCTGCGTCTGAGGGACAGACTCGGTGAAGATCTCATGGTCAACGCCCATATCGGCAAGCGTTTCGGCCGTCTGATCATCGAGATCAATTACGAGGGCGATGCCTACAATCCTCTGACCACCGAGGAGAATGATCTGGCTGATCTGTGCAGTTCTCTTCTGACATCCGTGGGATTAAATCCCCAGTACACATACAGCGGGCGCACAGGAACACTCAAGGTCTCTCTGCCTCTTCCGGGATTAAGCCCCGGACTCAAGATGCTGATCGTCATTTTAGGCGGAGCATTGGTCGGTCTGATCGGAAAACAGATGCTCACGGAATCGTTCCGCAACAGTGTGACCGATTTCTTTATGATGCCGATCTATGATATCTGGATCCGGATCCTCAACGTCATGTCCGGACCGGTCATCTTCCTGATGGTGATCACGACAACGCTCGGTATAGGCAATATCGCCAAGCGGGGAGGGCGCAGCCGGGATATCATCATACGTTATTTCAATCTGTCGTTTATCATGGGGTTCGTAGCGATCGGGATCGCGGTACTCTTCTTCCCTCTGTCGCATACGACCAACTCGACAGCGGAAGCCACGAGTACGGCGATGAAAGAGCTTCTGAATCTCATTCCCGACAATTTCTTCAAACCATTTATGGAAAGCAATACGCCGCAGCTTTTGGTACTGGCTTTTGTACTCGGCACGGCTATCAATATCATAGGATCGCCGGTGAGAAATCTCCGCCGCGTAGTACAGCAGTGCAATACGGTCGGCCTGCAGCTTACTGAATGGCTCAGCCGCATGGTTCCCTATGTCGCCTGTGTCCTGTTCGGTCTTGAGCTCTGGACAAGACGCGATGGTGTGATCAGCAGTTTTATACTCTGCCTTCTGATCTCACTGTTGGTTTCGATCCTCTGTATTGCGGCTGTCATGTGTTATGTGGGATACCGCAAGCAGGTCTCACCTGCCGTTATGATAAAAAAGACCTGGGAGCCGTTTTGGATAACCATAAAATCAGGTTCTCTGGATGCTGCCTACGGCCAGGTGGAGCGAAGCTGCTGTGACGGACTGGGCATCAATAAGATGTTTGCAAAAATGAGCATTCCCCACGGACTGGTCCTGTATATGCCTATCAGCGCGATCGGCACACTGGTCTTCTTCGCCTATGTAGCGAAGCGGTACGGTGTCACCGCCTCTCCCCTGTGGTATATCATGGCTGTCATCCTGGCGGTCTGCCTCTTCGTGGCCACACCGCCTGTTCCCGGAGCAAACCGCCTGGCCTATGTCGTACTCTTCGCCCGCATGGGTATTCCCAGCGAAGCTCTGATCGACGCCATGATCTTCGACATCATCTTCGGGATCTTTGCGGCTGCGAGCAATCAGCTCGTCATGCAGATGGATCTGATACTTCAGGCCGGCAAACTGGGATTTCTTGATCTGGAACGTCTCCAGCGAAAGCCCGCAAAAACCAAATGAAATAAAGCCCCCGGGACTTCCGGGGGCTTTTAATATCTTTAGTATATCCATCCATATTACAGCAACTGTCTGACTGCCTCGATCGCGGCGTCTATGTCGTCCTGTGTATTAAACCAGGAGAATGAAAAGCGCACCGCGCCCTGGTCGACAGTGCCCAGCGCCTGATGCATCAATGGCGCGCAATGGGCACCGGCACGCGTCGCGATACCGCACTCCTGCATGAGATAATCCGCCACCTCGGCCGAGTCGTAATCACGCACATTGATCGCGACGATCGCGCCGCGGTCGGATGTGTGATCTCCGTACACTTTTACACCGTCCAGTTTGCACATGGCCTTGTAAAACTTCCTCGTCAGACACATCTCATGGTCATGTATCTTCTCCACTCCCGTCTCATTCAGAAAATCCAGAGCCGCGGACAGCCCTGCTATACCGTGGGCGTTGATGGTCCCGGCTTCCAGGTGTACCGGCATATCCTCAGGCTGTGTCTTCAGATAGCTCTGCACACCGGTCCCGCCGACTTTCAGCGGGCGGATCACAATGCCCGGCATGACGCATAATCCACCGGTCCCCTGGGGCCCGTACAGCCCCTTGTGGCCGGTGAAACAGAGAACGTCTATATTCATCTGCTGCATGTCGATCCGGATCGTACCGGCGCTCTGAGCGGCGTCCACGATATAGATCAAGCCGTGCTCATGTGCGATCTGTCCGATGCGCGCGACATCGAGCATGTTTCCCGTCAGATTGGAGATATGAGTCGTGACTATAGCTTTCGTCTCCGGACGGATCAGTTTCTCCAGATCATCATAATTGATGCAGCCGTCCCGGTCGGCTTTGACGATCGACAGCAGCGCCCCTCTCTCCGACTCCAGCCGGTAGAGAGGCCGCAGGACAGAATTGTGCTCCAGCTCCGTGGTTAT
>OMSP01000021.1 GCA_900313775.1 uncultured Eubacteriales bacterium | reverse complement strand
GGTACAGACATACCCTTTGTCTGTCAGCTTGCGGAACAGGCAGGAACCGCAGGAACGCCGCTTCGTTTCGCGGAAGCGGTCTTCCTCTTCCGGATCGAGTTCAAAATACTCACAGGATGACTTCCTGCCTGAGCTGTTGCCGAAACTCTCTTTGGTATAAGGCTCCCACATATCATCTCCGCCCAGTTTGTTGAGTATAGTGAATCGTCCGGCGTTGAGGACCGCTTTGACGCCGTCCTTTAAAACGATCCTCTCATGGAAACCGAGCCCGCTTCCTGTCCTGTCACCAAATACAGGATCTATACTGTAATATGATCTGAATCCGCCGATACACTGGGCAACGGCGCCGAAAGTCCTTGCGGAAAATCCGGTCATATCATATTCGCCCAGGAACATGCCGTCATCGCCGCCGATCCTCAGTCCCACAGCGGCCAGCGCGCCGATCATACCGCGGCTGCCACTCGCTGTCTCAGCCTCATTCTTGGCTGTCAATATCAGATCTGAGAAGCCGGCTGCCAGCTGCAGCGCTTCTTCCTCTGTGACCGGCTCCCTTTTGGCCCTTTGCCCGAAGCGGATCAGCTCCACATACGCTTCTTTGATCTCAGTCATCCGTCTGGTCCCTGCGTGAGTGGCCATATCCTCCCCTATTCCGTCATCCTCCATAGGGACAGCCAGCACACACAGTCCCGGACTTGCATCTGCCGCGGCTGCTGCGTTGATCACTTCCAGCCCTATCTCGCGTACCCGCGCGGCCGATCCTACCGGAAGATCGATGTCAAAGCACATAGCCGTATTATCCGATGTGTACTCCATGCCCTCATCGGCCGACAGGCTGTGACTTGTGATGCCCATATTGATCTTTCTGTCAAACTCTTCGCTTATACGGCGCGCTATCTCCTGCGCTGTATCTGCGGTGGATGTCTGTCCGGACTGATCGTCCGTGTCATCGACACCAACAAAAATGTATTCGTACTGGGTTACTTCTCTTATCTCGACCGGTTCCAGTGCCATGATAACTCCTTTAGCGAACCAACTTCCTCCGCCGATTATTGTATCATAATATATCGCCTGATAGCTCATTTTACAGTCTTTTTATAAAACTCTCAGAGTCATTGATATTGCGCTTCGATTATAGTATACTGAATTGGCGCCCTCGGGGCGTATACAGCAACTTCTGATTGGGAAGGGTTCCCTGACCACAAAGAAAGGATGTGTCAAATGGCTATCTATGATCCCAAGTCGCATAAAGCGGATGAATTCATCAATCACGAGGAGATCCTCGAGACACTTCGCTATGCCGACGAAAACAAAGACAATGTCGAGCTGATCGACTCACTGTTAGAGAAGGCGAGACCGCACCGCGACAAAGACGGTGTGCTCCACTGCGAGGGTCTGACTCACCGCGAGGCTTCTGTCCTTCTCGCCTGCGATATCCCGGAAAAAACCGAAGAGATGTTCAAGCTTGCCAAAGAGATCAAGCTTGAGTTCTACGGCAACCGCATCGTCATGTTCGCACCGCTGTACATTTCCAACTACTGCATCAACGGATGCCTGTACTGCCCGTACCACGCGACGAACAAGACGATCCCGCGCAAAAAGCTGACCCAGGAAGAGATCCGCGACGAAGTCATCGCGCTTCAGGACATGGGCCACAAGCGTCTGGCGGTCGAGATCGGCGAAGATCCGGAACTCAATCCGATCGAGTACGTTCTCGACAGCATTAAGACCATTTACAGCATCAAGCATAAAAACGGCGCGATCCGCCGCGTCAATGTCAACATCGCAGCGACGACCGTCGAAAACTATAGAAAGCTCAAGGAAGCCGAGATCGGCACCTATATCCTCTTCCAGGAGACCTACCACAGAGAAGGTTATGAGGAGCTGCATCCCTGGGGACCGAAGTCGGATTACGAGTATCACACCGAGGCGATGGACCGCGCGATGGAAGCGGGTATCGATGATGTAGGCCTTGGCGTTTTGTTCGGTCTGGACAAATACCGTTATGAGTTTGCCGGACTGCTCATGCACGCCGAGCACCTTGAAGCAGCCTGCGGCTGCGGACCGCACACCATCAGCGTGCCGCGCGTCAAGCCGGCTGACGACATCGACCCGACAGAGTTTGACAACTCGATGAGCGAGGAGATGTTCCTCAAGCTGATCGCGCTGATCCGTATCTCTGTGCCGTATACCGGTATGATCATCTCCACACGCGAGAGCGAGGAGACCCGCGCCCGCGCACTCGAGCTGGGTATCTCCCAGATCAGCGGCGCTTCCCGAACCTCTGTCGGCGGCTACGGCGAGGAAGAGCGTCCGGTCGACACCGAGCAGTTCGATGTCTCCGACCAGAGGACTCTGGATGAAGTCATCTCCTGGCTGATCGATCTGGATCATATCCCATCATTCTGCACGGCCTGCTACCGCGCGGGACGTACAGGCGACCGCTTCATGAGCTTCTGCAAATCGGGACAGATCCTCAACTACTGCCATCCGAACGCGCTGATGACACTCGCTGAATATCTCATGGACTATGCCTCGCCCGAGACGAAAGAGAAGGGCATGGCGCTTATCGAGCGCGAGATGGAGAAGATCCCGAGCGACAAGGTGCGCGAAGTCGCGAAGAAGAACCTGGATGCGATCTATAACTCGAACAGCAGAGACTTCCGGTTCTGAGACAAACTGAATGCATGCGAAAGGAAGCCCTTAAGGGCTTCCTTTTTTTGCAAGCATCTTTACTGTCTGCTATGATGACATCAGGAGACAGAGATGAGCGAGTATACCTATGATGAGATCTGGGGATATGAATACGAACGGGTACGGGAGTATCTGCTGAGTCAGGGCGCCACAGCTGACGAAGACACCTATGACCTGGGCGCCTGTACCGTCATGCTCGAAAGTTTGCCCGACCGGCAGGCCGGCAGGCTTTTCTTTGCGCAGACCCGCGTCTGCATAAAAGGAAGCGGGGCGGAAAACTTCCACCACCGCTTCAAACTTCATTTTCTTTCGGGAGGGGCATAAACATTCTGCCCCGCTGCCGGTCATCTTGTGACAGTCACTTTTCTGCCGGCATTTTTCTTGGTAAATATCTTTTTATACTTCTTTACATAGGTCGTGTTCTGCTTCTTTGTGCCGACTTTGACCTGTACCTTCTTTACCTTTGATCCCTTCAGACTTCCCTTGACAGTCGATTTTTTAAGTTTCTTTGTTTTGACGATGACCTTCGTCGCCTTGCTCTTATACAGAGCGTTTTTCGTCAGCTTGCTGACATTCTTGCCAATCGTCACCGTACGGATCTTGCTGCCGGTAAATGCTTTTGCTCCGACAGTAGTGACATTGTATGTTTTACCGTCTGCCAGCTTGACTGTCGCAGGAACTGTAACACCCTTAGCGTTCTTTGCCTTGGTAAATATCGCTGTACCATTCGTGGTACCGGCCGCCACTTTGGTGACCTTATAGGTCTGTGAGCTGACTGTATAAGACTTGTCCTTGACGACCTTGGGTTTTCTGCTGTCGATGATCTTTTGCACCTCAGCCGAATTGACGGTGTAGGTGAAAGTCTGGACAGCGCTGTCGTGAGAGCCAAAGGCGATCTTGCGGCATTTGACGACAATCGATTCTCCTTCAGACGCAGGAGCTTTTATGACTGCGTTCTGCTCACTCCCGGGATAGGTGTTGTAATTGTAGATGTCAGACTCAATCGTCGGTTCAGAACCGTTAAGCGTATAATAAATCTTCGTGTAATGATTGCCTCCTGTGATGCTGATCTGCTGTCCCGGAAGGACATACTGTCCGGTATCAACAGAGGTCTTAAGGTCTGCGGCCAGAGTCTTGGCTGCCCCTCGTTTGATAGTGATCTTTCCTCCCATCAGGTACTGGATATGCGCCGGCCAGTTCTGCTCATTCGGAGCGACCTGTCCTACGCGCAGCACGCAGTTGGTCTCCTTATCGATGTCAATTATTATAGGTACACGAGTCGCTTCGCGACGTGAAGAATCATCCCCCCGCTTACCAGCTTCCGTTCCATTTTCGCCATATGGGAAATAAAATCTGTCGGATGTCAGCTGCGTCTTGGTCATTGACATACCGAAACCGTCTCGACCGTAGAAGCCGATTAAATCACTGTCAGAGATGGATGCGATATCAATACCGGCATCTTCAAGCAACCCAATCACTTCCGGCCCATCGGCTGATATCGGTGCCGGATAAGGCTTGTAAGACGCATAGGTATTATACCCTGAATACTCGTAAGTACGTCTTCCTTCCGATCTCCATCTGTCATTAAGATCTTCATAAGTGTATGCCTTCTTAAGCGTACTACCATCATAGACAGAAATCGGCTCCTCTGCAGCATTAACGCTGCAGGGGAACCACATCAATATAAGCAGGAATAGACCTGTTAAAGCTGTTAATGTTTTCTTCATGTCAAATCAGTTTCCTTACTTGACAGCAACTCTCTTTCCAGCATTCTTCTTAGTGAAGATTTTCTTATACTTCTTGATATATTTCTTGTTAACCTTTTTCTTACCAACCTTGACCTGCACTGTCTTGACCTTGGATCCCTTGAGGCTCCCCTTGACTGAGGACTTCTTGAGTTTCTTGGTCTTCACGACAAGCTTCGTGGCCTTGCTGCCCTTGAGAGCATACTTGGCAAGCTTGCTGACATTGGCACCAACTGTGACTTTGCGGATCTTCTTTCCGGTAAATGCCTTGGCACCGACTGTAGTAACATTATAAACCTTTCCGTCCGCAAGCTTGACTGTCTTCGGAATGACCACGCTCTTTGCATTCTTGGCTTTAGTAAATGTCACCGCGCCGTTGGATGTGGCTGTCGCGGCTTTTGTCACTTTGACAGACTGTCCGGACACGGTATAAGTTGCGCCCTTCTGGACTGCCGGAGTCGTTTCAGCTTTCTTGACTGTATAATTAAAAGTGACGACATTGCTGTCCAATTTGCCATAAGCTGCCTGCATGACTTTGAGAGTAAACGCTCCTTCGGTAGACGGAGCTTTGATAATAGCGTTCTTCAGCCCTCCGTCAGGTTCATCACTCATTTCTTTAGTTCTGTAGTTATACAGTGCAGTATTTCTCGACGGATTTGAACCATCAGTCGTATAATAGATATCTGTTGTCAGAATAGAAGCTGAGCTGAGCTTGATTTCTGTCCCGGGTTCAATGGTACTGCCTGATGCTTTGTCAGCCTTGACATCACAAGCAAACGACTGTGCCTTTTCATCAAGAACTTCGATGGTTCCTCCCGTAGACATGTTTTTAAGTGATACTGATTTGGTTCTCTCATTTGGCGCAACCTGGCCGAAAACGAGCCTTCCACTTGAATTGTCCATTGAACAGATGATTGTTGGAATCTCAACAGCATCTGCCAATTGTGCCTCAGTTGCCATAGCTCCTTCCGTCAGGTCTTCAGAATTCGGGAAATAGTACCTCTTGTCACGCAGAAGTTCCTTGACCGTAAAGTATGCCTCGTATTTATTTCCGTCAGAAGGCAGGAAATAAATCAACTGGTCATCGTCAAGCGAAGACACTTCTACACCAGAGGCAGCAAGAATCGTCTCAAGCTCGGGACCTACAGCTGGTTCAGAAGACTCTTCATAGGTAAAAGAATGATTTCGTCCTGCCCATACGGGAATCGTCTCTGCTTGATCCCAGAGAGGGTCGTCAACCTTGAAGGATGTCGTAGTATCTCCGACCTTGACAGTCAGGAGATCATCAACTACTGTGACGTCCACGAATTTAACAATAGTACTGTTCTGATTAGAAGAAATCCTGATCTTAGTTTCTCCCTTTGCCACACCATCAATACTGAATTTGTAATAGTCATAATATGGACTTGATTCTTTAGTTACCTTACTTCCCCCTGAGACGGTAGCCACACTCTCGTCCTGGGATTCACAAGTGACGCTGTCATCAGCAATCGGCTCGTCTGTATTACTGACTGCTTTCACTACAAGAAGTCCTCCCTTTTCAGCACCGACAGCAGTCTTGACGCCTTTTTTGCCTTCTTTGAAGTCAATGGAAATAGCCGGAGCAGTGACAACAACAGTAAATGTCCTGCTTACACTGGGATTGTCTTCAGCTGCCACTGTGACTGTTGTTTCGCCCTCTTTTTTGCCGATAACATCATATGCCCAGGCTTGCATTCCGCTTTTCCACTTTCCTTCTCCAATTTCGGCAACGGAAGAATCCGAGTTGTTAATTGTCACTTTATTGTTGTCACCATTGGCTACAACAGCTATCGTTCCGGCTTCGCCTCCGGCTTCAACGGGGATTGTATCACTGTTTTCTTCAATCTTCATCTTGTCCCATTTGAAGTCCAACTCAGTCGACTCTGCAGCCAATGCTACGGACGGCATGAGAGTCAATACCATCAGCACCGCCACAAGCAGTGACAAAAGCTTACCGGTTACCTTCTTCGCTTTCATATAATATCCTCCTTCTAATGCTTTCAACATTTGTAAACTATTATTGTGATCAAAGCTTTTTATACTTAATAGCTGACCATGAGCTAAAGTATTTCTTTCCGTTGACAGTTTTGTATGTACGTACTCTGAAGAAATATTTTTTCCCTTTTTTCAACTTTTTCTTTGTGTATTTAACAGTTCCTGCTTTGGTTACTGTTTTAATGACCTTGTACTTTCCTTTTTTCTTGGTGGCCATACTGATCTGATAGCCGTTCACTCCGGAGATCTTTTTCCATTTAACGGTAATCGTCCTTTTCTTCTTCGTCAGTTTGAGTATTTTGGTCGACTTTGGCTTGGTCACTTGTGCAGGCGCAGGCGCCGGTGTCACCTTCCTGGTGATCGTTACACTGTAAATATTATTCATCCTGACGGCAGCTTCAGTACTTCCCGGTCCAAACAGACAGAACTCACTGTTGCTTGTCAGCTCCTCCGGAGCAGAGCCCTCCGTTTGTGTCGCGCCCTGATATGCCAATAAATAATTGCTCGGACTGCTCTTAAGCTGTGTCTTTGTTCCCCGGTCATCCACAGCATAGATCGTGTCACCACTCGCCAGACTGATCTTGCGCTTCGCCAGAACATCCGACAATTTAACACCTTCCACTTCCGCTGTTACCGGCTCATTGGAGCTATTGTAATAAGCAAACTCAGCCCTGTACTGTCCGGCGTCCACGATATCGCTGAGGACATATTCTTCTTGTGTGTTGCCATCTACTACATCAAACACAACATCCGGCTTCTGCGTTGCCGTGGTTACAGTATCAATCTGCAAAGCCTTGATATCATTCTTCCATTGATGAGAAGTCGTCTGTGTTGCCTTTTCCTGTCCGACGCGCAGCGAAAATGTTCCATCTTTTACTTTCAATAACGGCTCAACCTCTTCTCCTTCATCATCGATATCTGAGAAGTAGTAATGAGAGTTTTCAAAAGCATGGCTGGTCGTGCGGGCTTTTGCGCCTGTCTTGTCAATAGCAGTCAACTGCGTCTTTGTATTAGTATTGTTCCATTTGATGCCATATCCCATAGCCAGCAATTTAAGATCAATACCGCTGATTCCCTTATCGAAAAGAAGCTCCCCATCTTTATATGTTGAAAAATTCTGATTCGAAGACCATAATGAGTAGCCGAAATCTCCGAATACTGCCGTTGCCGATGTGTTACTCTTCACCGACTGCACCTGTGCCTTGGTCAGCATCTTCCAGCGTCCCTGCATGCCGTCAGCATACTTTGCATTCGACCCGAACAGCAGGAAGTCCGTCTTCTCGTCATCGGAGAGTTTGACAAAATTGGTACCGTTCGCCGCAACTTTCTGATCGAAAGCCTCATCAGCCCGGACCGGTGCCATCTCCATGACAAGGGCCAGCGTCAGGCAGAGGCTCAGCGCCGTCAAGATATGTCTGGTTGGTTTTTTCATTTTCGAGAACATGTTTCCCTCCCGGTGATCCTGTTGACAGAATAAAAAACCTCTCTCAGCAATTAAAAAAGGCACAAGGAAAAACCTTATGCCCAATTCAATCCTGAAAGAGGCTCGTCCACCCCGTCCAAAACTGCAATGGTCATATTCTGCTTTCTATTTCCGGCTTTGAGATTGGCTCGTCAACCAAAGATTCAAAGCTTCTCATTCCTATACAAATAATACTATTATTCTGTTGTTAAAGCAACATTTATTAAGTATTTAATGTACCAGTTCTATCCTGGTCACCTGCCTCACCCAGTACGCAGAATCAGAGTACCGGATGATGATCCGGCAGGGTATGGCATCCTCCTCCAAAGGCTCTCCGTCAATGCCGTAAGCCAGCATGATCGGGTGTCCTTTTAAATAATCCTGAAGCAGCTTCGTGTCGTACTCATCCGCCCCGGTAATGATGATCTTGGAGCAGTCCTCCTGCTTCACTCCGTACGGCGCGAGCACTGTGTCAAGCCACGGACCTGTCGCGCGCACATCGCCGATCTTATCACTCGTACTGTGTGTCTTGATCGTCTCACATTCCATCTCTTTGAGGTCGACAACAGAGATCTCTACAGGCTCGTCCGACGCACCTATGATCTGTATCGTCTGATCCGCATAAGCGCTGATATCGATATCATCCGGCTTGCCGCAGGCACAGAAGCACAGGAGCAGTCCGCAGATCAAAGCAGAAAGGATCACCGCTCTGATTGCAGTCCTCTGTCCGCAAGATCGCAACGGCCGCTGAATTCCAGCGCTCATTTGTCCTCGAGCCTCTGTCATTACGGCTCCTCGTCTTCGATCACATACATCTTCCCGGTCTCCGGGTCTTTGTACACATGCCCCATCTCCTGCAGGTCTTCCACCTTGACCTCCTCATGCTGCCCTGCGCCTTCCTTTATATCCGTCACTTTATACGGCGTCTTCGTTACATCGACATTCCATGCGGCTATCAACGCAATCAGAAGACCGCAGGCAAAGACCAGCATGACATCGGCCAGGTTGGCGACGCTCTCCATCGGATTGATATCTTCAGTCGGCTTGCGGTTGACGCGCAGCCTTCTGCTCTCCTTGTTAATACGCATAATTTATTCTCCTGCTGTTTATTTCAGCGCTTCATCAAGTCTCCGTCCTGCACATCCAGGATGCACTCCATGATCGTCTCCAGACCGACGACATATTTCTCATACCAGCTCTTACGGATCGCCGAGATCACAAATGCCACAGCGCCGCTGACCAGACCGGCGACTGTCGTGTCAAATGCAATCAGCAGCGACTCGGACAGCGTTTTCGTATCACCCTGCCCCAGACCGATCAGACCTGGGCCCAGCGGGATCAGCGTTCCCATCAGACCGAACATCGGTGCAATACGCGCTATGACATCGGTAAATCTGGTCAGCTTCTCATAATGGTTCTGCTCCTCAAAGAGAAGCTCGCGCGCCAACGCCTCCCGGCTGTTGTCCGGGAGATCTTCCCGTGTGATCAGCTCGCGCAGCGCTCTCTTCTGACGCTTGAGCAGACCGCAGCGATCGATATAGGCAAGCAGCTGATCTCTGTTCATCCCCTGAATGTCGTCGATCACCTTCGGGATCTTGGCTTTCAGGCGCATCCTGTCCGTGAAGATCTCCACGATGATGCTTCCGATCATCACGACTGCCGATGCTATGAGCAGCAGCAGGATAATGATGGTCGGAATCTGCAGAGAAGATGTGATCGTTCTGAGCACATCTTTGACGATTTCTGATAGGTTGATCACGCTTGGCATCACAATACCTCCTTCAAATACTTGATCAGGCGGCCGATACCTCCGACAGCCGCACACATACCACATCCGCACATTGCAACCGTCCCGGCTATGGGTGAACGCTTCTGCGCATCCAGCGGGGTAGCTTCAGGATCCATCTCCTCCCGGTCATACATGTCACCCTCGAGGAGGATCTCCCTCAGACCGGATGTGGTTTCTTTCTTATTGTCATCCTCAGCCGTCTTGCTTTTTTCTTGCTCCTTAGGCTTAGGTTGGTAAACTATTATGTTTTCTTGTTTCTTTTCTTGTTGCTTTTTCTGTTCCTGCTTCTTTGCAGGCTCTTGCTTCTTTTGCTCTTCTTTTTTCTTCTTTTCTGTCGCGTTGATCGTCACCGAACGAGAGATACCGTTCTGCGTCGTGGCGGTGATCGTCACTTTCCCTTTCTTCAAAATGGTCACAAGACCATTTTTATCGACCTTGGCAACGGACGGATCACTGCTTGTCCATTTGAGTTTGGTATTGACCTTGTCCCCAAACAGATCAACCCCGTAGACCTGATACTTGACCTGCGCCTTGCTCCCGACTATCAGATCAGTCTTGTCCAATGAGAGTTCCAGATCGGTCGCATCTCCTGCCGATCCGTAGAGAGTCACATCGATGCCGAAGATCCACTTGGCTGAATTCATCGAGGAGACATCGCCGCAGAGTTCACCTTCCGTCATCTGCGTCTGACCTGCGCAGAACCGATAGCTGACCGACTCATCCATCATGGAAGGATCGATGACCTCGTCCGGATTCTTCGTTGTATAGCTTTCGATAGCGAGGATCGCAGGTACTGTCTGCGGATCCGCCAGTGAACCGGGCAGAGGCAGCACCTTTCCGTTATCCGTACCGTCCTCATTTTCCACCCGCTCATAATTGGCTCTCAATTCCGGATAGAAATACCGTGTTGAATTGACCCACTGATCCATGTTGAGGGAGACGAACCAGTTGTTGACCTTTGTTCCGTCCGTCGTTCTCAGATTGATCGTCTGCACAGAGCCGGCGTCGATGCCTGCCGCGGCAAGTATATTCAGGATGGACGGCCCGCGCGCTACGGTACCCATGACCGTGCCGACTCTGGTGACATTGCTGTATTCATACGGTCCCTCCGACATGGATTCCAAATCCGCCCGCGATAACACCGCCTTGGTCCTGTAGTCCTTGTCATCGCCAAAATATCCGACGCGGACTTCCAGATCGGCCCCCGCTTCGGCGGCTTGGGCGTCACCTGCCGCAACGAACGGCGCGGCCAATCCTGTGACCAGCAGTGCAGAGATCATCAGTGCCAATACACGGATCCTGATATGCGGTTGTCTGTGTCTGCCGTTTCTCACTGCCACTCCTAATATCCGATCTCGTCCGGGCTGAATGTCCTGCCGTAAGACAGCTGATAGAATTCATCGACAGCCTGCTGCAGCTGTTCCTCTGACAGCTGTTCCGGATACATCTTGCTCTTCATATAATCGATGCCGAGCACACTGACTACTCCCGGGAACTCCCAGGAGTCCTTGTCCGCCGGCATCAGATAAATATGATCCTCCTGCACGGCCTTGAGCTCTGACCATGCCTTGTCTTTTTTCAACTCATCGATCGTGTAATTGACATCCTCGCTGCCCGTGATGAATATATAGTCCGGATCCCATTCAAATATCTGCTCGCTGCCGGCTGTCGGCCATAATTCAGTAGCTTTGATGTCAGCGGCAGCGTTCTCTCCGCCGGCCAGTTCGATCATCTCGCTCTGAAGCATACTGCCGTCCGCCACTTTCCCGAGACGGGACCCCATGACGATCGCGGTCTTCTTATCTGCGATCTCCTCCGCCTCTTCCCTGTCGGCTTCGATCTTCTTATCGTAATAGTCGGTCAGCTCCGCCGCTCTTTCTTTCTTGTCCAGCACTGCTCCGAGGATCGTAAGCGCGGTCTTCATCTCCTCCGGCGTCTCGAAAGAAAGTCCGATCGCCGGGATGCCAAGCTTCTGCACGGCCTCCAGTCCGTCGACATCAGTGGCGCGGTGCAGATAGAGATCCGGCGCCAGTTCTGCGATCTGCTCCAGATCCGGTACGCCTTTTCCGACATCGACCGCCTCTTTCAGAGCCGGCGCCAGCGTGTACAGGAATTCCTCTGTCTTGCCGATGCCCCGTATCTTGTCTCCGTCGCCCAGCGTGATGACAAAGCGCGCGACCACCCGATAGCTCATCGCTATGCTCTCCACGCCGCGGGGAACTGTGACCTCGCGTCCGGCCTGATCGATGACGGTGACACTCTCCTCGCTCTCGGAGACGATCTCTCCGGCACGTGACACATCATGTCC
>OMSP01000050.1 GCA_900313775.1 uncultured Eubacteriales bacterium | reverse complement strand
TGCCCAGCGCGCCGAAACCTTTCATCAAATACTTCGACGAGGACGACCGGCCGCAGGTCAAGCTCGATGTCAATTATGAAGGCGGCATGGGAGTCACTTTCGGACGTCTTCGCGAGGATCTGATTTTTGATTATAAATTCATCGGTCTCTCGCACAATACGCTGCGCGGTGCAGCTGGAGGAGCAATGCTCTGCGCAGAGACACTGGTAGCTCTCGGATACATCGAATCCAAATGATGAAAACCGTCGAAAACTGTCGATAATTGTCGTTCATTTCTGATGGCAACACAGCCTGTTTCATGGTAAAATAACAGCGACAGGAATTATACGACAAAGGAAGAACAGGAGATTTCACAGATGGTAAACGAAGAGAAATTAAAAGCACTCGATGCCGCTATAACCAAGCTTGAAAAAGATTATGGCAAGGGAACTGTCATGCGTCTCGGAGACGCACAGGCTGATACGACGATCGAGGCGATCCCGACCGGCTCCTTGAGTCTGGATATCGCGCTCGGTGTCGGCGGCATTCCCAAGGGGCGTGTGATCGAGATCTACGGTCCCGAGTCAGGCGGCAAGACGACTTTGGCGCTTCATATTATTGCGGAAGCGCAGAAGCAAGGCGGTATTGCAGGATTTATCGATGCAGAGCACGCGCTTGATCCGGTCTATGCCAAGGCGATCGGAGTCGATATCAATGACCTCTATATTTCCCAGCCTGATTCCGGAGAACAAGCACTGGAGATCTGCGAGACCATGGTAAGATCCGGCGCGATGGATATCATCGTAGTGGATTCCGTAGCGGCATTAGTGCCCAGGCAGGAGATCGACGGCGAAATGGGAGATGCCCATGTGGGTCTGCAGGCACGTCTGATGAGTCAGGCGCTTCGCAAGCTCACGCCTGTGATCAGCAAGTCCAACTGCGCGGTCGTATTTATCAACCAACTTCGTGAAAAGGTGGGCGTCGTCTACGGTAATCCTGAAGTGACGACCGGAGGCCGTGCGCTGAAATTCTATTCATCTGTGCGCATGGAGGTCCGCCGTGTCGAAGGCATCAAGCAGGGCGGAGAACTGACAGGAAATCATGTCAGGGTCAAGGTCGTGAAGAACAAGGTGGCTCCTCCGTTCAAAGAAGCTGAGTTCGACATCATGTTCGGCGAAGGCATCTCGACGGAGGGAGATCTGGTTGACCTTGCGACGAAGATCGATCTGATCCAAAAGAGCGGATCCTGGTATGCCTACGACGGAGAGAAGATCGGTCAGGGTCGTGAGAAGGCTAAAGAGTATCTCAGAGATCATCCGGAAGAGATGAGTCGGATCGCGGAACAGATCCGCGCCAAGTTCGGCGTCGGGGAAACAACTGAAGCATCTGACGACGAAGAGTAAGATGCGGATAACAGAGATCGAGTCTTTAACAGCAAAGAAAGCGAAGGTTCTTTTTGACGAAGAGCCTTCGCTGGTTCTTTATAAGGGCGAGCTTAAGAGGCTGTGTTGGCAGGAGAATACGGAGGTATCGCCGGAGGAATACCAACGTGTGCTGAGAGATATCGTTGAGAAGAGGGCTAAGCTTTACGCTATGCGTCTGCTTCAGGATCAGGACCGGACAGAGAAAGAGATCACCGACAAGATCAGACGGGCCGGGTATGACCCGGCGACAGCACAAGCGGCTCTTGACTATGTCAAAGGGTTTGATTATGTCAATGATGAGCGCTACGCGTCCAATTATATCGATCGTTACCGCGGAGTGAAGAGCCAGCGCCAGATCAGACAGGATCTGACCAAGCGTGGTATCACATTTGAGACAGTTTCGTCTATGCTCGAGGATCAGACAGTGGAATCAGATGAATATGCTGCTATCGTTACACTATTGAAAAAGCGGCATTATACACCTGTCACTGAAGAAACAGATATCAGCGGTTTGAGTGATGAGCCTGGGAGTGAGGACAGGCAAGAACTTTATAAGCAGGCGCAGAAGGAGAGAGACAGACAACTGCGCTATCTGGCCTCCAAAGGATTTTCCTACTCTGCCGTACGTTTTGTCTTCGATCACTGGGATGAGTTAGCATAAAAGAAAGGCCACCGCGAACCGCGGTGGCCCTGTTATCGGAGTGACAAGATTTGAACTTGCGACCTCTTGACCCCCAGTCAAGCG
>OMSP01000080.1 GCA_900313775.1 uncultured Eubacteriales bacterium | reverse complement strand
CCGGGGCAGTGTCACCGGAAGCAGTACTGCGATTACGCCAATCAGGATCAGCATTCCAAAAAGACGGCAGATGACCGAAGCCATCCGCCTCTTGTTGTTGTTTTCAGTTTGATTCATACAGCTTTATTCTTCACTTCGTTTTTTCCTGATCAAGAAGAACGCAATGACACCAGCCAACAGTGCGGCCGCGCAGATCGCTGTAACGATCAGTGGTGTTTTGGACGAATGTTCTTCTTCCGCTTCTTCAGCATCGTCCTCCGGACCGGAGGCATACGGGACCTCGTTGCCCTCGATATCCGTCAGCTCAGACGGCTCGTTCGTCTCATTCCCGTTGTTCTCAGCCTGTGAAGCTGTATTGTCAGCTGCATTGTTTGCAGTCGTGTTATTCTGAGCAGCTGCGTTCTGCGTACCGGTCCCGGCTGTTGTATTCGGTCTCCCGGTCGCAGTGGTTCCTGTTCCGGTGCCTGTGCCGGTACCGTTGTTTGTAGTCGTACCGGTGGAGGTTGACTGGTTGCCGGAACCCGAACTGCTTCCGCTGTTGCTGGAGGCCTTCGCGATCTTGCTGTAGACAAAGGTGACTTTGTTGCCGGAGTCTGCGAGCTTTACGATCTTATTGTAAGAATCAGGCTTGTAACCGTCCACATACTGAGAGGCAAAGACCGGTTCGTCTCCTACATTTCCGTAGTAGGTATCGCTTTCCCGCAGCGCCTTGCCGTTCTTATCCTGATAATTGATAGTGCAGGCGACCGTATTGCCTTTGATACCGTATGCTACGACATAATCCTGATCACCGCTCACATTTACGGAAGCCCGCTGCGGATGAGCGCCGTCGTAATTATCCTTGCCGCTCTCGCGCATCTCCATGACATAGTATTTATCCGCATCCTTCAGTTTGATGCTGTTTCTGTTGAAGGTGACGCGGTCTCCCTGCTTCAGTCCCGAGTACACAACAACAGACCCGCCGCTCTGCACAGAGCCGGAAACTCCGTTAGCGGATGCGCCGGCAGAGGAAAAAGTCCCCTGCGCGCCTGAGAATATACGCACGGTATACGTATACTTCTCCGCAGCATGTGTCGGGAATGACGACATGAGAAGCACAGCGATCAACAAACTCAGAAGGGATAATTTTCTGTATTTCATCTTCAGTCCCTCCTTCCCGCATTTCTGCCGGCCGGCTGACTGTTTTCTCTGCGTCCGAGTCTGCGGCTCAGCAGAGCCAGAACCAGCAGAACGATTCCTGCCAGAGCGAGCAGCACATATTTCATCATGAACGGCTGATCACCGGTCTTGACGCGATTGGTGCCCGACGATTTGGAAGAATATGTCTTGTTCGGTTTGTCCGGAGAATCGGATTCCGACGGGATCCACACACCAAACTGGAGTTCGATATCCGCTACGGTATCCTGATAGCGGTTGCCCTGAGTCTCCCCGTCGAGACCTACGACCAGTTCGACCAGACCGCCTTTTCCGCCTTTTTTATGCGTCCCGACATATTCCCAGCCTTTCAGACTTGTCGTTGCCTTGTGGAGTCCCTGACCGCCTGTGGTGGAATCGCCGCCAACTTTCTCAGAGTCAAACAACACGGTAGCTTTGCCTGTATTCTGATCTGTATAGGTCAGCTTGTAAGTATACGCTCCTCCGCCTGCTTTAGCGGCCTTCGCGCTGTCTTCAAGCGACTTGATCACATCGTTCTTCAGATACCAGTCCGTCTCCTTATTGTATTCGTTTTTAAAGTTGACCTTGAAATTTACCTGGTCGCCGGGCTGCATTCCTGCAATGACATCATTGACGGCCTTAGCATCAAAATTGCCTCCCATTTCTCCGGCAGCGGTAAAGACAACTTCCCAGTCCACCGTCTTTTCCTCAGCCATGGCTTTCTGAGGCATAAAAACGATAGCTGCAAAACATGCTAAAAGCAGGATTTTCCAAATGCTTTTCTTCATCTTCATGCCTCCTTTCACTGCAGACTCAGACCGGAGCCGGACACTGTCACATTCCGTCCCCATGCGCTGAGTATCGCTGCCTGCGCGTTGTGATCCTGCACGGCATCCGCCGTGACTTCCAGGCAGAACTGCACACCATCGTAATCATAGGCTGTAGTGATCTTGGTAATCGTATCGCCTTCTTTTTCTACGTTCGTAGTGTACTTGTTCAGCAGATCGCCCCTGATAAAGAACTTATCTGTAAGATTGGATGTCGTCTCTCCCGGTCCGAGAAGCTTCGTGTAATAGAACACGCTTCGCTCTGTGGTCGTCGCCGCTGTATCTTTTACCCAATCGCCGAGCGTCGTCTCTTCGTCAAGATTCTTGTGATCAAGCATCAGCCCTATCTGCTCAGGCTCCAGATCATTCATCTTGTTTCCGTCTTTATCCAGCCAATATCGTCTGATGGTAACTCTGACATACTCGTTGATATGGCCGCTGTTCTTGACAGCCAGTGTCTCATCATAAGCTTTGCCGATCTCCGGCTGCTCACCGTCTTTCAGCATATCAGCAAGCAGTTTACCTGAGCTGCTGACGATCCAGGAATCATCCTTCTTTGCGTAGTCATAGTCACGCTTGGCAACTTCTGAACCGTTTTCCATGAGCGTGATGCCGATATCCTGCATCGACACTTCCGCCACATATTTGTCACTCAGCTTGTTTAGAGCTGCCCTCGTCCCTCCGATACCGGCAAACAGGAGAAGCGCGATGGCCGCTATGAACAGTGTCCATGTCGCCGCCGGAGTCCGGAACCATTGTCTCTTATTATTCTTCATGCTCGTTTCCTCCGTTTAATCCCCTGATTCTTCCTGACTCCAGTCCGGTGGATCGTAAATACAGTTATAATCTTCATCAAAGTCCGCCGGAATAGCCGGGACTGTCTCATAAGCGATCACCACATCCGCCGATTCATTCGGACCGATGGTCGGCTCCTGGCCATCCCCGCCGGTGATCTTTACAGCCAGAGGCTCAGTACTCTCGCCGGGTTCGACCACCAGATACTTTCCATCTTTCTTATAATACCAGTAGTCATCCTCTTCATTGTATTCCCAATAACCCTTGCCGTCGGGTTCTAAGGTGAACGATGAACTGGCAAAAGTCTTGACCCGCACATAATAACTCATATCAGAGTCTTCTTTGACTGTGATCCTCACACTCTTGACCCAGTCCTTGAAATCCTCTTCGATCTGAGTCTCGCCCTGTATTCTGATCTGTTTGGATCCTCTGACTTCGACATACGTCGTAAAATACGCATATGCCTTTCCGATGCCCGCGATCGTCACCGAGGCTAACGCCAGGACCGCCAGTATTACGGTTACTCTCTTTCTCATGATGCCACTCCTCTTTGCTTCTCGACTGTTCAT
>OMSP01000083.1 GCA_900313775.1 uncultured Eubacteriales bacterium | reverse complement strand
TCCAAGACCTATGACCAGAACTTCAAGCTGACTTTCCAGAAGATCTTTGACGAGGAGTTTGCCGATCGTTTCAAAGAGGCGGGCATTGAATACTTCTACACATTGATCGACGATGCGGTCGCGCGCGTCATGAAGGCGGAGGGAGGCTTTATCTGGGCCTGCAAGAATTACGACGGGGATGTCATGAGCGATATGGTCTCCTCGGCATTCGGTTCGCTGGCCATGATGACCTCAGTCCTCGTATCACCGGATGGTTACTATGAGTACGAAGCTGCGCACGGCACGGTGCAGAAGCATTATTATAAGCACTTAAACGGCGAGACGACTTCGACCAACTCGGTTGCGACGATCTTTGCCTGGACCGGCGCACTCGCGCGGATCGGGCTGATCGATGATGACCGTGAACTAATCGGTTTTGCGAAGAAGCTGGAGGAGAAGACACTGGAGGTCATCGGTGAGGGCCGGATGACCGGAGACCTGGCCAGGATCACGACGATTGAAGATCCGCAGGTGCTCTCCAGCGAGGAGTTTATAGACGCGATCGCGGAGAAGATGTAAGGAGACTATGGATTCTGTCATCGATGTCAAATTACACGCCTTTGAGGGACCGCTCGATCTGCTGCTTCATCTGATCGAAAAGAACAAGATCGATATCTACGATATCCCGATCGCCGAGATCACCGATCAGTACATGGACTATGTCCGTCAGCTCGAGGAGGAAGACCCTGATACGGCAAGCCGGTTTCTCGTTATGGCGGCGACACTGCTCGCCATTAAGAGCGAGATGCTCCTTCCCGGAAGCGAAGACGAGGGGGAGGACGATGAGGATCCGCGCCAGGCTCTGATCGAGCAGCTTATGACCTATCGGATCTATAAAGAGGCTGCTCAACGGCTCAGTGAAATGGAAATGCCCGGCACACAAGCTCTGTGCCGCGATTCCTATTTCCCGCCGCAGGTCAGGAATGCGGCTGATCCGGTCGATGTCGACGCTGTCCTGGACCCGGTCACTCTCAAGCGCCTTTCTCAGATCTTTGATGAGGTGATGAAGCGGAGAGAGGAGTCCATGGATCCGGTCCGCAGCAAATTCAGACGTATCCGGCAGGAGAGATTCACCCTGGCAGACCGCATCAATTTAGTCAAGGACTATTTCAGAGACAAAGAGCAGATCTCGTTCCGCGATCTGATCGACGGTACCGGAGGCGGCAGACGGGGCATGATCATGACGTTTCTGTCAGTCCTTGAACTGGCTAAGGACGGATTTCTGCATTTAAAAGCGGCCAGAGGGTCGTCGGATATCACACTGACCAGGAGGAAAAATGATTAACGCTAGGACAATGGCAGCGGCGGAAGCGATTCTGTTTTCGATGGGTAAAGCCATGCCTGTCGAAGAATTGACGGAAGCTCTGAAACTGGAAGAAAACGAGATCGATGAGGTGCTCGATAAGCTGGTTGCTCAGTACGAGAGCGAAGAGCGCGGTCTGACACTCCTGCGTTTGGAAGACAAGGTGCAGATATGTGCCAAACCGGCTTTCTATCAGGATCTGATCCGCGTCATCAAAAAACCGAAGACATATGAACTTACCGAGATCCTGATGGAGACATTGGCGATAGTAGCCTATCGTCAGCCTGTGACACGACTTGATATTGAACGGATCCGCGGTGTCAACTGTGACTATGCTGTCAATCAGCTGGTAGAGTTCGGACTGATCTGCGAGAAGGGAAGACTGGATGCTCCGGGACGGCCGCTGCTGTTCGGAACGACCGACGAGTTTCTCCGTCATTTCGGGATATCGAGTGTCGAAGAAATGCCGACTTTCGGAAGAGAGGAACTTGAAGCTTTCCGGCAGGAAGCAGTACGCGAGGCCGGAGAGGAGCCCGGGGATGCCTCCGGTGAGGAGGACGATACGACTGTTTTTTAGGTAAATTAAGGCGGTGAAGTGGTTGCACTTGACCGCCTTTATTTGTATAATATATAAGGTTGGCTTTATGCTTAACCACATTGTTTGATCGCGGCTGCAAAACCGCGAATTGTCAGCATTTTTTATGGAGGGTTAGATATGAGTAACACATCAGCAAACACTCCGGCCTGCCAGAGGATCGATGCTCTGTTGGATGCAGGAAGCTTTGTTGAGATCGCCGGGGGCGTGACAGCACGCACCACTGATTTCAACGAAGGCGCAGCCAAGGAGCCGTCGGACGGAGTGATCACAGGGTATGGCTTGATGGACGGCCGTCTGGTCTATGTCTACAGTCAGGACGCCTCTGTGATGAACGGAACCGTAGGTGAGATGCACGCAAAGAAGATCATTCATCTCTATAACATGGCGATGAAGATGGGTGCACCGGTGATCGGATTACTGGATTCTGCGGGATTCAGACTGACCGAGGCGACAGACGCGCTGGAAGCGCTGTCCAGACTGTATTTCAAGCAGACGATGGCTTCGGGCGTTGTTCCGCAGGTGGCGGCAGTCTTCGGTAACTGCGGCGGCGGTCTGGCCGTGTCGGCAGCTCTCGCGGACTTTGTCTTCATGGAGAAGGAAAAGGGTCGTCTCTTCCTGAATCCGCCGAATGCGATCCCGGGTAACAATGAACAAGACTGCGATCCCTCTAAAGCTGATTTTCAGAGTGCTAAAGGTGGGAATGTTGATTATGTCGGAAGTGAAGGCGAAGTGCTCGGAGCGATCAAGCAGCTCATGGGTCTGCTGCCGTCCAACAGCGAGGAAAACGACTCTTATGAGGAGTGTGCGGACGATCTGAACCGGATGGTACCGGATGTTGCCGGCGCTGCCGATGATCCGGCGATCGTCGCTTATCATCTGGCGGACAGCAATCTTTTCTTCGAGACGAAGAAAGACTGGGCGCCCGATATGATGACAGGTTTTATGCGCCTCGGCGGCGGAACTGTCGGTGTGGTAGCAAACCGCGCCAAGGTCTACGGTGCTGACGGTGATGTCGAGGACTGCCTCGACGGACTGACACCTTTTGGCTTAAACAAAGCAGCCGGCTTTGTATCCTTCTGTGACGCGTTTGAGATCCCGGTCCTGACATTGAGCAATGTCAGCGGATTCCACGCGAATAAATGGTCCGAGCAGGGTCTTGCCAAGAACGCAGCACGTTTTGTCACGGCTCTGGCTAACGCCTCTGTCCCGAAGGTCAATGTGATAACGGGGACTCTTATGGGCAGCGCATACAGCGTGATGAATTCCCGCGCTCTCGGCGCAGACATGGTCTATGCCTGGAAGGATGCCAAAGTTGGCATGATGGACGCTGAGATGGCGGCCAAGAT
>OMSP01000046.1 GCA_900313775.1 uncultured Eubacteriales bacterium | reverse complement strand
GCCGACTTGGCCCACAAATCATCTCCATCCGTCCGTGATCGGTCGGTCTGCTCATGTGTCAGCATTTTCAGTATCGTCGTCTTGCCGGTCCCGTTGTCTCCGATCAGCGCAACATGCTCTCCGCGGCGGATCTGAAGAGAGACATCGGCAAAGAGCAACCTGTCGCCAAAAGCGGCTGTAAGATCCTGTACGCCCAATACCTCTTCGCCGCTCCGCGACTCCGGTGCAAATGACAGTTGCATACCGGCAAGCTCTGCCTCCGGACGTTCGAGCACATCCATCTTGTCCAGCATCTTTTCGCGGCTCTCGGCGCGCTTGATCGACTTTTCGCGATTGAACTGCTTCAGCTTCTCGATGACTGCTTCCTGATGCTTTATCTCATGCTGCTGTTTGAGATAAGCATGCATCTCACTCTTGCGGATCTCTTTCTTTTTCTTCGCAAAATCAGTATAGTTCCCCCGATAGGACCTCGCGCATCCCCGCTCTATCTCGACCACATGGTCGACGATACGGTTGAGAAAATACCGGTCATGGGAGATCACGATGATGGTCTGTTTGAGTCGGGCGAGATAGTTTTCAAGCCACCGGATCGAACTGATATCAAGATGATTCGTCGGCTCATCGAGCAGCAGGACATCCGCATCCCGCAGCAGCACCGCCCCGAGGGCGACTCTCATATACTCTCCTCCCGACAGCGAATCAATACGCCGGTCCAAATCCTGATCTTCAAATCCGAGACCACGCGCCACGCCGAGCACCTGTCCCCGCCAGGCGTAACCTTCCAGAAACTGAAACCGCTGACGCAGGCGCTCTGTTTCCGCAAGCGCCTTTACAAGTTCGTCTCCGGATAGTCCTGTCAACGCCGCTTCAGCTTTCTCGAGCTGCCTTTCAAGCCCGACCACCTCTCGCTTGGCATAGGAAAGCACATCGAAGACCGTCTGTGAGCCTCCGGCATCCTTTTGGATTTTTTCGTCTTCTCTTCTGTCCTGTGCGAGATATCCGACTTTCAGATCTGAGGCAATGACGATCTGCCCCTCATCGGGCTCCTCCGCGCCGGTTATAAGCCGCATCAGCGTGGTCTTGCCTGCGCCGTTAACTCCGATGAGCGCAGTCTTTGATCCTTTCTCCACGCCAAAGGCGAGGTCCCTCAGGACCGGGACCCCGTCGTAAGATTTCGAAATATGCTGTATATCAAGTGCAATCACAGTGACTATATTACCTCACCGATCATCTGTGCCTTACGCGAAATAGATGTCGTACCAGACAATAAATGTATAGATGGTCCAGATCTTTCTCCAGAGATCCGAGTCTCCTCCGATATAGGCATCCCACAGTGCCTTCAGCTCCGCCTCCTCAAAAAACTTCGCTGCCGTTTCTCCGAAGAGTTTTTCTTTTACCGGCCCGTTGTAGCGCTCATCGGCCATCCAGTGGCGGATCGGCACGATGAAACCGAGCTTCTTGCGGAAGGCTATCTCATCCGGAAGGACCTTGGCCGCGGCCGTGCGGAAAGCGACCTTGTTCTGCTCTTCATTGACCTTGAAACGCGCCGGCATGGTTGAAGCGATACTGAATATCCGCAGATCAGTCAAAGGCATTCGGACCTCGAGCCCTGCTGCCGTGCTCATCTTGTCTACATTCAGATAAATGTCTCCTTCCAGCCACAGCCGGATGTCGACAGCACTCATCTTGGTCAGCGGATCACAATCTTCGATCTCCTCATAGATGGGTTTCGCGATATCGATCGGCTTAAGATCCGGATTATAATACTTCAGAAGCTTCTGCTTCTCGTCTTCCTTCATGATATTGGTATTGCCGATATAGAAATCCTTGAGATCGTCGCCGTAACGCTCAGCATTACGGTACATATTGTAGCCGCCGAAAAATTCGTCCGCACCCTCTCCCGAGTAACAGAGTTTGGTGTGTTCTGCTGTCGATCTGGCTCCCAGCGCAAAAACGATCGCCGAAGCATCGGCCAGCGGCAGTTCCATATTCTCCATGACCCAGGGAACGATCGCGAAATACTCCTCCGGCTGCACGATCCGCCTGTTGAACTTTCTCCCGAGAAGCTCAGCTGTCTTGGCGGCCAGCGGCGATTCATCGAAGCGCTCATCCTCATAACCGCAGGAATTTGCCGCGTCCGCGTCGGACATCGCAAGCACATAGGAGGAGTCTACTCCGCCCGAGAGGAAGGATTCCGCCCTCTCCTCATCTGTCTTGACCTCTGTCATTACAAATCCTAGCGTCTCGTGGATCTCATGCGCCCAATCCTCCAGCGATTTATTCTCATTGGGCTTGAAAACCGGAGCGAAATACCGCCCGACCTTGAGCTCCCCGTTCTCAAAGACCAGAAAATGTCCGGGCATCAGCTTCTTCAGACCTTTGAAAAAAGTCTCCTCGCCCGGTGCATATGTATAGGTCAGATACAACTGGAGCATATCGGGATTCAGCTCTTTGACAAACCCGTCCTGAGCTATGATCCTGCGGATACTTAAGCCTGACAGCAGACGTCCGTCCGCAGTCACATAGTAATAATAGGGCTTAGTGCCGAACTGATCGCGCAGACCGAAGATCTTATCGCCGTCTTCGATCGTCAGCGCGAACATCCCGAACAGATGCCGTCCCATATTTGTCCCCCAGCGCTCATAGCCCGCTACAAGGATCGCTTCCTCGCGCGCCTTCGCCTCAAGCCCCTTATCGATCCCGAGCTCCGCGCACAAAGTTTTCCAATTCCTGATATGTCCTCTGTATTCGACTAATCGTGTCATAGTGATTCCTCCTGTCATTTATTTTACAGGAAAGAGAAGGCCACCGCAAATGCGGTGGCCTTCTTGTTGTCGATCAAGGCTGAATCACGATGTGAAACACGCCTTCTCTCTCTTCGACAGAAAAATCTTTTTTCTTTTTCTTCGCGAACTTGCAGATGTTCTCCTTCGGAATCACCGAGTCGACCAGCACTTCGACCGGCTCATCCGCCTTCTTGACGGCGGCCTGCGCCATCATCAAAGGTTCCGGACAGGCGAGTCCGCGGGCATCTACGGTCTTCATCACTCTGCCGCTTTCTCTTCTTTGCGCTTATTGCCTACGAAAGCAATGACAAAGAGAAGGATGATGCAGATGATGACAGCGATGCGTCCGTTCGGGCTTGCGCCGCCGAGTGTGACTTCACCTGTCTCAGCATTTTTCATATCACCGGCGGAAGCCAGACCGAAGTTATGAGCCATGGCAGCACCGAAGAACATACCGAGGACTGTGACAGCAGCGTCCAGAGATCCCTGGCCGGCCATGATGAGCTGGCGCAGCGGGCATCCGCCTGCGAGCACTGCCGCAAAACCGACAACATACATGCCGAGGACATTCCACAGCCACTGCTGATGTGAGATGGGCTGTCCCGCCATGCTGAAGTGGAAGCCGCCTGTCGCGATGTTGTAGATCAGCATCACGAGGAACAGACCGCCGATGATGCAGATCAGGCTGAAATCCTTGAGCATAATGATGTCACGGATGGAGCCTGCAAAGCACATGCGGGAACGCTGTGCAAAGACACCGAAGATCAGCGCGCCGATCAGAGCCAGCGCGACCGGTGCGTGCAGAGCGCCCGGGCCGCCGCCCGCTTCCGTGAAATGGAACAGAGCCGGAGCTGCCAGGAAAAGAATAAACAGAGCTGCCATCATCAGCGGCAGCACTGTACCGGCCGTCTTGTTAGTCTCATAAGAGCGACCGAGTGAATAGCCGTTCTTGAGGGCCAGTGTACCGGTAGCGACGCCGAGGATGAAGCCGATCAGCGCGATCCATGCATTGGCATCGCCTGCGGACATACGAATGACCATACGCAGCGGGCATCCCAGAAATACGAGTGCGCCGATAACGATCATCACGCCGAGCAGGAAGCGGATCATCGGAGAAGATCCGGCTGTTACCTTAAACTCTTTGGTCGCAATGGAGATCACGAATGCACCGATGACCAGACCGATGACCTCCGGACGCAGGAACATGACCGGCGCCGCCTGATGCAGACCGAGCGCGCCGGCTGAATCGCGGATAAAGCAGGCAATACAAAAGGCCATATTCGGCGGATTGCCCTTCATCGCGAGGACCATGGCGACAAGGCCGCAGATAACGCCCGCGATCAACAGTTTGATCTTGGAATCTGACATGTTGAATTTCATTTTGTTTCCTCCTTCTTTCTGCAGAAATCTCATAATATATGGAGTTGTTTTTGCCTAACACTCCACCGTCTTTAATTATAGGATTACCACATAGATTAATTCAATAATCTCCGCCGGATTCGTAATATCCGTTTTATATCAATGATAATGATTTATTTAATTATATAATAAATAGCAGGGGCGCTCACGATCATGAGCTCCCCTGCGGGCTTTCTTATTCACTTTTGTATATCAGTGCTCTGTCTTCCCGGCCTCTTTCTACGCCAGATTCAGCTTCCTGTCAGTGAAATACCAGGCCAGCAGCCAGTAGACGATGATCTCGATCAGGATGATCGCCAGCACGACCAATTGCAGTGCCCAACTGCCCAGACCAGTCGTGCTTACCGTAGTGGACATGAAAGATGACACCTCGGTACTCTTCGCCAAAAGGTTATCAAACCACTCTCTGACCGGATCGATCGCCTGGAAGATATTGGCGATGATCACCTCGACGAGTTTGATCCCGATATAGGCGAGGATACTGCCGACCAGCCTGTGACTGCTCCACTGGCTTCCGATCGATACCGCCGCGTAAACGCGGACAATGATCACAAGGACCGCCAGGATCATGATCCCGATCCACAGAATGATATGACCGGTATAAGGCTTGATAAACTTGAACAGCATCTCAAACACTTCGCCCAACTGCGCATAATCCGCATTCGTGAATTTGCCGAGGACAAAAGTCGTCGCAATAGCTGCAAATCCCACGATCGCACCGAAGATCGTCCAGATCAGAGCCGCCAGTGTCTTGGCGGTCATCAGCGTACTCGTCCTTACCGGCAGCGAAAACATCAGGTATCCTTCCCGGCCGAGCATATTGTTATAATATCGGCTGATCCCCAAAATCGTCGTCACTGCACCGACCGCGACCAGCAACAGGATGTAAACGATCAGCGCAAACGCAAAGATCACACTCAGTGTTGTCTTCTCGGGCAGAAGTTTGAAACTGATTCCCAGGATCGCTGCCAGAGCGATCAGCGCGATATAGATCGGGACCAGGATCCGCCCGTAAGCTTTCATTTCATAACCCAATAATTTGCCTAACATGCGAACACCTCCCGGAAATATTCATCGACACTCTTATTTACTCTCATTCTCAGGTCATCCGCGTTCTCATGAAGCACGATCTCCCCTTCCTTGAGAAAGATCACTTCATCCAGAACTGACTCGATATCCGCAATCAGATGTGTAGAGATCAGCACAAGTCCCTCCGGATTATAATTGGAAATGATCGTGCGGATAATATAATCTCTCGCCGCCGGATCCACACCCGCGATCGGCTCATCCAGCAGATAAACATCCGCCTTGCGGCTCATCGTCAGGATCAGCTGGACCTTCTCACGCGTCCCCTTGGACATCTTCTTGAACACCATGTCCGGGCTGATGTCAAGATTTCTCAGCATGATCTCAGCTGTCTCCCGGTTGAAATCTTCATAGAACTTCTCATAAAGCCTTATCAGCGCATCCACCTTCATCCAGTCCGGCAGGAAATCTCTGTCCGGCAGATAAGCGACATGAGCCTTGGTCTCCGGGCCCGGAGTCCGATCATTGACCATGATCTCTCCGTCCGTCGGCACCAGCATATGCTGAGCCAGCTTGATCAGTGTTGTCTTGCCGCTCCCGTTCGGACCTGCCAGACCAACTATGCGTCCCGGTTCCAGCTTCAGATCGACCTGATGCAGAGCCGTCGTCTTACCGAACTTTTTGGTCAGACCATTACATACGATTGCTGCCATCTTCTCACTTCCTCTCCTTCTTCTCATAAGATGCGACTGCATCTACTATCTCTTCTCCCGACATGCCCAGTTTCCCGAGCGCTTCAAACATCTCTTTGATATGCTCTTCGCTCAATGTCTCGCGCATTTTCTTCAGCACCTCCGTATCTTCCGTCACAAACCGTCCGCTCGTTCGCAGGGTGTACATCAATCCCTCCTGCTCCAGCTGGGTGAGCGCCCGCTGCATGGTATTGGGGTTGACACCTGCCTCCATCGCCAGTTCTCTCACCGGCTTCACCTGGCTTCCCGGCGGCAGATCTCCGCCCGCGATCTTCATCTTGAGCGTGGTAATGATCTGAAGATAGATCGGTACTCCGCTTTTAAACTCCCACTTCATTGAATCACTCTCTTTCCCGCGTTTAGTTTAAGTTATCTTTCCTGCATGAATTCCTGCATCCGGGCTGTGCACCGGCCCGATTCGCGAATTGTACTATCTCCTTAGTACAATCATAATATACGCCTCTTGTTGTATTGTGTCAATACATTAATACAATTTTTTT
>OMSP01000134.1 GCA_900313775.1 uncultured Eubacteriales bacterium | reverse complement strand
TCGTTTGACGGTGTCATCTGCCTGCTGACCATACTGCCGTTCTTCTTCCTCTCCGGTTTCGTGGTCTTCCGTATGATGCGCGTCGTGCGTATCCTGCGCCTGTTTAAGATCAACGCAAACTTTGACTCATTCAATGTCATTACTTCTGTGCTGTATGAGAAGCGTAAACAACTGGCTTCAAGCGTCTTCATCGTACTGTTGCTGATGTTTGCCTCCTCGTTGTGTATGTACAGCGCAGAACATGCCGCTCAGCCTGACAATTTTAAGAACGCTTTCTCAGGTATCTGGTGGAGCGTATCTACGCTTCTGACTATCGGTTACGGCGATATCTATCCGATAACGCTGGCCGGCAAGATCATGGCGATCGTAATCTCCTTCCTGGGCGTTGGTATGGTCGCCATCCCGACCGGTATCATATCCGCAGGATTCGTTGAGCAATACACTGAGATGAGCAATAACTCGGACGGCGGAGACATCAATCTCCAGTCTGTCGTCATCGACTTTGACAGCGCCTGGATCGGTAAGACGATCGAGGAGATCGATCAGGAATTCGGATATGCTATCGTCCTTACCAGGCGCGGTTACGCAACATTTCTCCCCTCCAAGAGCGATCACTATGTTGTGCAGGCGGGGGACAGTCTCGTAGTATACAAACACGCATCGACAACCGTACAGGTGTAAATCAAGAAAGGAAGTATCATGTATAAAGTCAACTCTAATTTCCTGAAACTGCCCGGCAGCTATCTGTTCTCGAATATCGCAAAAAAGATTGCCGCCTATGAAGAGACTCACCCGGATGAGACTGTGATCCGTCTAGGTATCGGAGATGTGACACAGCCTCTGGCTCCTGTCATCATCGACGCGCTTCACGCAGCGGTTGATGAGATGGCCTCAGCCGACTCTTTCCACGGTTATGCGCCGGATCTCGGTTATGAATTCCTGCGCAAGGCCATCTCCGAAAACGACTACAAAGCCCGCGGCTGCGATATCGAGCCGGATGAGATCTTCGTCTCTGACGGAGCCAAATGTGACTCCGCCAATATTCAGGAACTCTTTGCCGAAAACAATCGAATTGCGGTCTGTGACCCTGTCTATCCTGTCTATGTAGACTCCAATGTCATGGCCGGCCGCACCGGCACCTACGATGCCAAGACCGGTACCTGGAGCGATGTCATCTATATGCCCTGCACAGAGGAAAACGGATTTGTGCCGGAACTGTCACCTTACGACCCGGATCTGATCTATCTGTGCTTCCCGAACAATCCGACAGGCTCGACCATGTCTAAGGATCAGCTGCAGCGTTGGGTCGACTATGCGAATAAGAATTCGGCCATCATCATCTACGATGCGGCCTATGAGGCCTATATATCCGAAAAGGATGTGCCTCACTCGATCTATGAATGTAAAGGCGCAAAATACTGTGCGATCGAACTGCGTTCATTCTCGAAAAACGCCGGTTTTACCGGTGTGCGTCTCGCCTACACCGTCGTGCCGAAGGAACTCGGGTATTACAGCTCAACGATCGGCAATGCCCACCTGCATGATATGTGGGCCCGCCGCCACGGCACCAAATACAACGGAGCACCCTATATCATTCAAAGAGCCGGTGAGGCGGTCTACTCCGAAGAGGGCAAGGCCCAGCTGGCTGATCAGGTCGCCTACTATATGGAAAATGCCCGCATCATCAAGGAGGGTCTTGAAAAAGCCGGCTACAAATGTACGGGCGGCGTAAACGCGCCATATATCTGGCTGAAGACACCTGATAACATGTCTTCATGGGAATTCTTCGACCATCTGCTTGATACGGCACATGTCGTCGGAACGCCGGGTTCGGGCTTCGGTCCTTCAGGAGAAGGCTATTTCCGGCTGACCGCCTTCGGCAGTAAGGAAAACACCGAAGAAGCGATCCGCAGGATCCAAGCGATATGATCATCTTCAGCATATTAAAAGGGGATCACCGTAACCGGTGGTCCCCTTTTTCTGTATGTCTTGTCTTCTTATCGTGCTCTGCGGTATATCTCTGCGACATCCGCGATATACAATTTTTTCGCCGATCCGAAAGGTTCACCGTTGGCGCTGATGACAGAGTCTGCCATCCATGCGATCTCCTCTTCAGTAGGTTCAACGCCGAGCTCCCTGATATTGGTCGGCATGCCGATGCTGCGGAAGAACTTTTCTGCAGCAGCGATACCCTCCAAAGCTGTTTCTTCATCACTTCCGGATGGTTTGACTCCCATGACTTTGACAGCGAATCTGACAAATCGGTCGAGACAGTCCTTGCAGACATATCGAGCCCAGCTGCCCCATAGGGCGGCCAGTCCCGCTCCGTGAGTCACATCGTACAATCCGCCGAGCTCATGCTCCATCCGATGGCAGACCCAATCGCCGCCGTCTGTCCCGCATCCTGTCAGACCGTTGTGGGACAGAGAGCTTGCCCACATGACTTCGGCTCTTGCATCGTAGTTTTCGGGATCTGTATGCAGGATCTCTGCATTTTTCATTACTACCCTGAGAAGACCTTCTGCGATCTCATCGGTCAGATCCATGCTGCCGCCGCTGTTGAAATATCTCTCCATCGTGTGCATCATGATATCCACACAGCCTGATTCTGTCTGATAATCCGGCAGACTCATGGTGAGTACCGGATCCATCGCCGCAAACAGAGGTCTCGCGATCTCATCATTATAGCCACGTTTCAGCTGATTTTTCTCGTCAGTAATGACGCAGCTGTTGCTCATCTCACTGCCGGCTGCAGCGATCGTAAGTACCGCACCCATAGGGAAGAAAGCTTTGGCTTTTCTTCTTTTCTCAAACAGCTCCCAGACATCCTTTTCCGGCTCAGCAAGTCCGTAGCAAATAGCCTTGGAGCTGTCGATCACGGAACCTCCCCCTACCGCAAGGATAAAATCGATTCCCTCCTTCTTGCACAGCTCAATACCCTCATAGACCTTCTCCAGATGGGGGTTAGGCACTACGCCGCCCAGCTCGGTATATCCCAGATCTGATTCCTTTAAGATCTGCTTGACGCGATCGATCAGACCTGAACGGACAGCGCTCC
>OMSP01000006.1 GCA_900313775.1 uncultured Eubacteriales bacterium | reverse complement strand
CGTGAGCAATCTCGGCGATAGCATCATAATCCGGCACATCACTGTTGGGGTTGCCAAGCGTCTCATAAAAGACGGCGCGGGTCTTATCGGTTATCGCTGCTCTCAGCTTGTCCAGATCATGGATATCTACGAAGGTCGTTTTGATGCCGTACTGCGGGAAAGTCTCGGAGAGGAGATTGAAACTGCCGCCGTAGATGGTCTTGGACGAAACGATCTCGCCGCCGCCCGCCACGAGCGCTTCCAGTGTGTAAGTAATGGCCGCCGATCCTGAGGCAAGTGCGAGTCCTGCACTGCCGCCCTCAAGAGCTGCCACACGTTTCTCAAGCACATCCTGCGTCGTATTGGTCAGACGCGTGTAAATGTTGCCGGGGTTTGCCAGCGCAAAGCGGTCTGCCGCGTGCTGGGAATTGTGGAAAACGAATGATGTTGTCTGATAGATCGGCACCGCACGCGCGTCGGTTGCCGGATCAGCCTCTTCCTGTCCTACATGTAACTGCAGTGTCTCAAATTTATATTTACTCATTATTTTCTCCTTTCAAAATCAGATGTAAAAAACCGGGGGCTTCGCAAGCTCCCGGGCAGATGGCTGATAAAGATCAGATGAGATCACTTTGTGTCAAGGCGCGTCGAACAACAGGTGAGCGCCCCGGCCATGCTTCCTGCCCGGGAGTTCTTCATTCGACACCACATGCCTCGATTGTTGATCACAATAGTTTTCATCTTCTTCTCTTTCTGTCTGCGGCTGCCGCCGCTGTTCACTGGTTTCTGATGGCATAATACTACTATTTACCTACTGTGTCAATAGGTTTTTATAAATTTCTTGAAAAATCTATTTACCCTATAGTAAAATAGGCGAAAAGGAGATGCTTATGATTTCGACAAAAGGAAGATACGCTCTGCGCGTGATGATCGATCTGGCTCAGCACGAGGGAAAGGGAAATATACCGCTCAAAACGATCGCCGAGCGGCAGGACATTTCGAAAAAATATCTGGAGATCATCATCAAAGAACTGGTGAAGGGCGGTCTGGTGACAGGTGTCAGCGGTAAGGGCGGCGGATACAGACTCAGCCGCAGGCCCGATGAGTATACTGTCGGTGAGATACTGGAACTGATGGAGGGAACACTTGCTCCTGTCGCATGCCTGGCTGACAAAGACTATGACTGTCCGAGAGCCGGGATCTGTCTGACACTTCCGATGTGGAAAGAATATCATCAGATGGTTCACGACTATTTCTACGGAAAAAACCTGAGCGACCTGCTCGGCGAGTGGGAGCCGGCGTACTATATCTGATATTCCTATCCCAGATTTTCCTGATACAAGTCCTTATAGCTCTTTCCCTGATCTTCGGGATCGAGGTCGACATTTCTGGTGCGTTCTTTCGTCCGGCCGCCCTCGGGAGCTATCATATAGATCTTGTTATGTTGGTCCCACTCGTAGGCCATGTCATCAGCCGTCCTGACAGATGTCCCGTCACGGCTCGGCACCGGATAAACATCGGACAGCGCCTGGCAGATGATCTTCATATCATGTTTATTGGTGATCTTATAGGAATCGTAGATCTTCCAGGTGTCAGTGATATACACGGCGCGATAATCCTCGCCGTTATAAGTGAACAGATAGTCATAGGCACTGCCGTTTCGTCGCAGATCAAGGTCGTCCGCAGAAGCCAGATTGCCTGTGCCTGCCTTCTTATCGGACGATTTTATCTTCTCGTTAACCGTTTTCTTCACGCCTTCCGCCAGATCTTTGATCACCGGCTTGGCTTCTCTCGCTTTGTCTGTCGTCTTCTCTACGGTCCGGCCGACAGTCTGACCCAGCCGGCTGTCCGGATAGAAATACGTATAGAGACCGACTGCCAGCACTGCCAGCAGTATCAGGCATAAAAGCATTTTTATAAAGCTGTGTTTTTTCCTCTTTTTTCTCATCCCCGGCGCTGAACCAGTACAATTAAGCTTGGTTAACAATGTATGCTTTCGAAAAACTCCAAGAGTTTATGCAGGTCCCAGCACATGCTCCATGAAATAGGGCAGCTGTTTCTGCCACCACGGCCAGTCATGATTGACATCAAAGCCCCAGAAGTCCGCCCAGTGGGGAACGTTCTTCTCCGCGAGGATGCGGTCCAGATCAGCTGAATCGATCCGCATCTTATCCTCCCACGCGCCCTGTCCGCAGCAGAAGATGATCGTTCCCTGTCTGTAGAGATCAAGCCAGGGGTGATCTTCCGGCATATTCGGCAGGAAATGGATCGGTGAATTGTTGTATACGATATCGTCCATATAGTCGCCGAAGAAATAGGACGCGTCAAAGACACCGCTGAGAGATATCATGGTATCAAAGAGATCCGGCCTCCTGAAAAAGAAATTGGCAGTGTGCAGTCCGCCCATACTGCATCCCGTGGTCATCGCCTTCTCACCGGGGACAAGGAATTCGGGCAGAAGTTCGTCTACGACATAGCTGAACCATCTCTCCTGCATCTCGGCGCGGTGTCTGCCGTCCCCGTCCTTGTCAGACCAGCTCTCCTCATCGATACCGTCCACGCAGACGATCATCAGTTTTCCGGCGTCGATCCAGGGCTGTACAGTGCCGACCATGCCAAAGTTTCTGAAGTCCCAGAGATGTCCGTTCTGCGGCGGAAAGGCCAGGCAGAGTTTGCCGGCATGTCCGAATACGGCGTGACCCATTTCACGCCCGAGTCTCTCACTGTATCTTGTCTCGTATCTCTCTTCCATTATTCTGCTCTCTCCTGTACAAAATCAGCAAACGTGCTCACTTCTTCCTCGCTGTCGACTATGGCGGTGTACATCTCATTGCCCATCGCGCCGGACAGCACATCGGGCATGCGCTCCGCCATGACGATGCGGTCACCGTATCTGGCCATGATCTCCTCGTGAGAGTGTGCATACCTGTGGATATCCTTCTTCGCGGCATAGACGCAGTATTTGTGCTCACCGGTATCCGGCAGCAGCCGCGTATCGCTCGTGACCATATCGGCATAGATCTGATAGACATCCGTCGAGTGTGCAAAGTCCATCATATCGGGCGTATACCCTCCGGCCGGTCTCATATTGACCTCGAGACCCACGAAATCACCGACTTCGCCCAGATTTTTTCTCGCCTGCGTGAGCCGGAAAAACTCAAAGTGAATAAATCTGCTACGCACCTTAAACGCTTTGAGTGCGCGTCTGCCGTAATCGCGAAGCTGCTCGGGCACCGTCGCAGTAGCGTAATAGGTCAGTTCCAGACCTTTGTTGACCAGATCAGCGACCGACGGCGGGAACCAGCAGGAATTCTCAAAGAGCGGTTCACCCTTCGAATCGCAGATCGCGTCATAGGAATAGATGTTGCCGAATACAAACTCTTCCATCACATAGGGTACATCCGGCTTTTTATTGAAGAAGTCAGCCAGATCCTCATCATTCTCCAGCTTCCATGTGTCTGCCGCTCCGACTCCCACATCGGGTTTGACGATCACGGGATAACCGCCGATCTCATCAAGAAATGCCTTTGCCGCGTCGATATCTGTGATCTTATGATTGCGCGCCGTCGGAATGCCGGCTTCTTTATAGACCGGCTTCATGGCTGATTTGCTCTTCCACAGAGCCAGCTCATCCGGCTGCACACCTGTCGTGATGTTGAAATCCTTCCTCAGTCTGGCGTCCTGTTCGAGCCAGTACTCGTTGTTGGACTCCAGCCAGTCGATCCGGCCGTATTTAAACGCAAAGAAGGCGACTGCACGGTACACCTCATCATAGTCTTCCATGCTCCCCACTTTATAATACTCAGTGAGGGATTCCTGCTGTTCGGACGCAAGCCCCTCATAAGGGCAGTCGCCGATGCCCAGGACATTGATACCGTTCTTCTTAAGACGGTCACAGAACTGCCAGTAGGTATGCGGAAAATTCGGTGAAATAAAAATG
>OMSP01000274.1 GCA_900313775.1 uncultured Eubacteriales bacterium | reverse complement strand
CTGTCCACTTCAGATGAGATGCTTCCGATTTTCCTTTCCGCGCACGTCCCTGCAGAAACGATCGCGAAGGTCATGATCAGTAAGGTCGTGATCGCTGTCATCTCGGGATTCTTCGTAGAACTGCTCTTCGGCTGGCTCGCGAAGAGGAGACACGTGCCGGAAGGATTCTCTGATGAACCCGCGGAAAGCTGCAACTGCGCAGCAGGGCTGCTAGTGGACAGCATCGTTAAGACTTTGCAGGTTTTCGTGTTCATCCTGATCGTCTCGATGATCATCGGGATCGCCATGGAACTTGCCGGTGCTAGCGCGATCAAAAGCCTGTTCCACGGGCTTCCGATCGTCGGAGAGATGGTCGCAGGGCTGGTCGGACTGATCCCGAACTGCGCAGCTTCCGTCGTGATCACGCAGCTCTATCTGGAAGGCGTGATCAACGCAGGCACCATGATGAGCGGGCTTTTGTCCAGCGCCGGAGTGGGACTCCTGGTGCTCTGCAGGGAAAACCACAGGGCAAGACAGAGCGTGAGCGTGATCGCACTGCTCTACGTGATCAGCGTATTCTGGGGCATTCTGATCAATGCCCTTGGAATCACTTTCTAAGGGGAGGCAGACTCATGTATAAGACGAATAACAGGGTCAGGATCATGGATTACCTGCAGAGATGCAGTGATAAGGCAGTCAGCGTCCCGGAGATCACGGATCATCTGGCGCATGCCGGTAATCCGGTCAATAAAACGACGGTCTATCGCTATCTGGACCGCCTGGAGGAAGAGGGACTGGTGATCCGCTATACTGCGGAGGATGGCAGGCATGCAGCTTATCAGTACGTGGGAGAAAGCAATACCTGCGACGAGCATCTCCACCTGAAGTGCCTGTCCTGCGGGCAGGTCTCTCATCTGGAATGTGGATTCATGGATGAGATCGCAGAACATATGCAGAAGGATCATGGCTTTCAGATCGAGTGCCGGAATTCGGTGATCTATGGATACTGTGCGAGATGCAGAGCGAAAGGGTGATCCTAAGTTTTAAATGGTCTTGATTTAGCCGTACGACTATATTATACTGGAGGTGTCCAAAAATAGCCGTTCGGCTATTTTTATGAACAAAATTAAAAATATAGCCGTACGACGAAATCGGGAAAATAGATATGAAGATAAACAATACAAAAGAACTGGGACAGATGATCCGCCGGAGAAGGAAAGAACTTGGATACACACAGGGGTTCCTGTCGGAGTTTTCGGGGTTCAGCGCAAGTTTCATTTCGAACCTGGAAAACGGGAAAGAAACTGCAGAGATTGGGAAAGTGATGTTTCTGGTGAGTCTCCTGGGATTTGATATGGAGCTGAGGATACGAGGGGAATAGAGTATGAAGACTTTGTATATTTCCATAGAGAAAAATGGCAAGCAGATCCCTGTTGGACAAATCACAGGAACCGGGCCTGAGGATGCCGTGTTTGCTTATGATTTGGAATATATGGAAACGGGGAATAGGCCTATTTCCATATCTTTGCCATTTCAGAAAGGCTCCTTCACCGTGCGTGAAACGAAGAATTTCTTTGAGGGACTGTTGCCGGAGGGTTTTGCCAGAAAGTCGGTCGCAGCGTGGATCCATGCATCGGAAGATGATTATCTGACGATCCTGCAAACACTTGGCGAGGAGTGCCTGGGGGCAATCTGTGTATCTGCGAAGCAGGATGAAAGCGGCGGATATGAGGCACTGTCCGTTGAGGATGTGAAAGCGCTGGCCAGAGAGGGGATATCCAGGTCGACGGACATGATCGTGCAGGCGCATTTATCACTCACCGGTGCGTCGGGGAAAGTCGGTCTGTATTATGATGAGGGTCACGATGCCTGGTTTTTGCCAAAAGGCATTGCTCCCAGCACGCATATCGTCAAACAAAGCCATGTCAGGCTTGGAGGAATCGTAACGAATGAGCAGCTTTCTCTCGCGACAGCAAGGGCACTTGGACTGGATGTGCCAGAGAGCTTTATCGTTAATGCAGGAACTGGAAGAGATGAGGACGTCCTGTTTGCCACCAAACGATATGACCGTGTTTTTCCGGAACATCCCGAAATGACAGATGGTCTGCCGAGGCCGCTTCGGCTCCATCAGGAAGATCTGGCACAGGCTCTTGGAATAGAGGCCGGACAGAAGTATGAGCAGCATGGAAAGGGATATTTACAGCGGATTTTTGAACTGATGCGTAGTTACTCGGCAGATCCTATTCTGGATCAGTTGAAGCTTTGGGATCTTCTGGCGTTTGATTTCCTTATCGGAAATACAGATAACCATATCAAGAATCTTTCGCTTTTGTATTCCCCAGATATGCGCAGTATTCGTCTGGCTCCGGCTTATGATATCATCAGCACATGCGTTTACCGGGAAAGCAGCCGGCAAATGGCGATTGGCATCGGAGGTGTGTTTGACATAGACCAGATTGGCAGAGAGCAGTTTGCTGCTGCTGCCGATGATGCAGGTTTGGGAAGACGTATGGTTATGGACCGCTTCGATCGTATGACAAATCGCTTTGAAGGCGCACTGAAAGAATCTGCGAGGACCCTGTCGGAGCTAGGGTTTGCAGAGTCCGGTTCCCTCTGTGAGAGAATCCTGCAAGAAGGCGGATATAGGAATCTGTGAAGAAACATTCAGTGGAGTGTAATTGCGCATTTTTTAGGGTATAAAAAAGGAGTATTCAAGTAACTGAGGGAGGACGTTATGAAAAAGATATTAGCAATCGGTGCGGCAATCGCGATTGTTGTCGTCTATGTATACGGGATCATGCATTACAAAGATGCAGAAACGAATTATCAGCACATTGTCTGGGGATCCTTAACAGAGATCGGGTATCAATTGAACGCGACAACCGAGGCTCTCGCGGATGAGACAGACCCGGAGGAAATGAAAGTTATAGAGCAGCGTTTCGGCGAGATCGGATTTGGGTTCTCTGAGCAGATCAACTATATTGCAAGCCAACAGACTTCCGGAAAGTGGAAAGATTATAACACTGACGGGATGACCAAATGGCTGTACATGATCCATACGATGGATATTACGAGTGAATATGCAGAAGAGATCAAATCCGAAATCGAAGCGGTCCAGCTGGAATATGATGCAATTACGAATGCACTGACACAAACAGACACAGAAACAAAAACTGTATCTTATGACTTTTCGAAGGATCCAAAGCACATCAAAAAGCATTTGAAAGAGATCAACGCTCTTTGTACCGAGTATGAGGAATTGCTGCAGAATCTGAGTGGGGAAGAAAACGATGAATCAGGAACGGACCTATCATATCGGACCGATCAGGCCGCCGAGTGAGGCGAGGAGCCTTTTGATCCAGGTGACG
>OMSP01000192.1 GCA_900313775.1 uncultured Eubacteriales bacterium | reverse complement strand
TGATGGGTCTGCAGACCTACCATGTCATGTCCGGCAGTATGGAACCGGCTATTCCGACAGGCAGTCTGGTCTATGTCAGATCCGCTGATCCCATGAAGCTGGAGAAAGAAGATATCATTGCCTTCTATCAGGGCGATGAAGTCATCATGCACCGCGTTGTAAAGAACAACAAATTTGACGAATTGCTCAAGACTAAGGGAGACGCCAATCCCACCGAGGATTTCAGCGAAGTACCTTACGAGCAGGTGATCGGAAAGGTCATCCGTCATATACCGGTGCTCGGACAGGTCATGTCGGTCTACACGAGTTTGACCGGTAAAATACTGATACTCTGTCTGTTGATCTGCGGCGTTCTTTTTAATGTGCTCGCAGGGAGACTTAAATAATCAATGCGAAGATGAGTGAGCTGACTTACATAAAAATGAATCATGGGCAGAGACAGCGCTATCTGAAAGCGAAATATGCGCGGGATAAAGTGCTTTCAGTCCTGGGACTCATCCTGCTGTCACCGCTGATCCTACTCATTGCGCTGGTGATCCTGATGGGCGATCCCCATGCGAGTCCGTTTTATTCTCAAATGCGGGTCGGAGAAGACGGACGCAGATTTCGACTCTATAAGTTCAGGACCATGGCGCCGGGTGCGGAGGATGAGATAGACAGCCTTTTGCCTCGCAATGAGATGCACGGACCGGTGTTTAAGATCAAAGATGATGCCCGCATAACGCGTATCGGGAAAATACTGCGCAAGACAGGACTCGATGAGATACCGCAGTTTATCAACGTGTTGAAAGGAGATATGTCCATCGTCGGCCCGAGGCCTCCGCTTCCCAGAGAGGTGGACCTGTACAATGAAAAACAGATGCGCAGACTGAAGGCCAGACCGGGCATTACCTGTCTGTGGCAGATTCAGCCGGACCGCAACAGGATACTGTTTGACGATTGGGTGGCTTTGGATATCAGATATATGAAAGAGCGGTGTCACAAGCTGGACCGGAGGATCATGAGAAAGACGATCGTGGCCATGCTGCGCTGTCAGGGCGAATAAAGATCAGTCACGACCGAAGAGGTCGCGGGTGTAAAGCTTGTCTTTGACATCATTTAGTGAAGGATCATAGCGGTTTGCAATAATGCAGCCGCTTTTCTTTTTGAATTCTTTCGGATCCCGGATAACCGGACAGCCAAAGACAGTGTTCTCGGTGACAGACGGTTCATAGATGATGACAGAGGCGCCGCTTGCCTTCAGACGCTCAATGATACCGTGTACTGAGGACTGACGGAAATTGTCGGATCCGGACTTCATGGCCAGCCGGTAGACGCCGATCAGTGCCGGATGGTCCGGATCGTGACCGGCTTTTTGGAGGATCCTCTCCGCTACGACATCTTTCCTCGTCTTATTGCTCTCGATAATGGCGCGGATGAGATCCTGCGGTACATCCTTATAATTGGCCAGAAGCTGTCTGGTGTCTTTTGGGAGGCAGTATCCGCCGTAACCGAAGGACGGATTGTTATAGTAATCGCCGATGCGCGGATCCAGACAGATCCCTTCGATGATCGAAGCTGCATCCAGTCCCTTGAGCTCGGCATAGGTGTCCAATTCATTGAAATAGGATATTCGCAGTGCCAGATAGGTATTGGCAAACAGCTTGACGGCCTCAGCCTCTGTAGTGGACATATACAGCACAGGGATATCTTCTTTTTCGGCGCAATCCTTCAGAAGGCCGGCAAAGAACTCTGCCTGACCGCGGGAACTGTCATCACAGCCGACGACGATACGCGACGGGTAGAGGTTGTCATAGAGAGCATTCAGTTCACGCAGGAATTCAGGTGCAAACAAAAGATGATCGACGTTCAGCGACCGTTTTAACTGACCGGTATACCCGACCGGAACGGTCGATTTGATGACGATCGGTACGGGATCCGCAGTGCACTTCAGGATCGATCGGACAGTCTCTTCAACAGCGGAACAGTCAAAGAAATCAGTCTCCGAATCATAATTGGTCGGAACGGCGATGATGATACAGTCGGCTTCTTTGTAAGCGGATGAGATATCTGTTTTATCCCGGTCCGATAGCAGAGCGGTCAGACGAAGCCGGCGCTTGCCTGCAGCAGCTTCGCTTAAGAAGGACTCGATATAGGAATCGCGGATAGGACTGACAAACTGATTTAGTTTATCAACCTTATCCTTCGCGATATCGATCACTGTGACATCGTGTTTCTGAGCAAGGAGAACAGCCAGGGAAAGGCCGACATATCCCATCCCGACGACAGTGATGCGAGAACTGTTTTTTTGTTTGTCCTGACCGGTCAATGCACCCTCCGGTGATCATGTAATAACATCGGGACATATGCATGCATATGTCCCGGAAATCTAACGGAGAAGGAGGGATTTGAACCCTCGCGCCGCTATTAACGACCTACTCCCTTTCCAGGGGAGCCCCTTCAGCCAGCTTGGGT
>OMSP01000019.1 GCA_900313775.1 uncultured Eubacteriales bacterium | reverse complement strand
CAGTGGTATAAATTTAAGGTCACGAAGAAGCGCAAGACCCAGATCAGAGTCGATGCGTCAGCCATGAAATCCGGCAGTGCCTCCATCATCATCTACTGTGGCAAAAAGAAAGTCGGTTCAGCCAACATGTCCCTCGGCGATGTTCACACCTATACCGTCACGCACAGCACGACATATGGCAAGGCCAACAAAGGCAAATACTATGTCAAGATCACGACGAACGCCAAGTGCAGCGGCGCATATTCTGTTCGTTATCTGAAATAAAAGGTTTCTTGATCTGATTTGATAGAAGGGGCTGTCACACTAAGAAGTGTGGCAGCCCCTTTTGTTGTCGTCTGATATATGGCTCTTTTTTCTGGATTATATCCCTTCTATGACTGTGTTGAGCCATTTCTTGCTGCGGTAGCGCGCCGTGAATATACAGGCTTTGACTAAGCCTTCGAACTTGACCGCGAGGACCGCAGCCCAGACCGGCCAGCCCAGCACCAACGATGTGATAAATGCGATCGGCACGCCGATAAACCAGACCGCGGACACTTCCGAGATCATGGCAAACCTCGTGTCACCGCCGCAGCGCAGGCAACCGGTGACCATCGTTGCATTATAGACCTCCATCCATATGGTCGCGGCATAGACGATCAGGATGCGCCAGGCGTCCGAAGCCCCCTGCGGCGAGAATTTGAACAGTCCCAGGATCGGCTTGCCGAAGCAGATCGTCAGCACGCCGAGTACCAGACCAATCGTGACCGCGATCCGCAACAGGATCTTCGACATCTCATAGGCCGCTTCTTTTCTGCCCTTTCCAAGCTCCTGTCCGACGAGGATCAGCACGGCGTCGCCGACGGAAAATGCCGCCAGGGAAAACAGGTTGTTGATCGTGTTGCAGGCCTGTACCGCCGAACCCGCCGTGATCGAGATCCTGGCAAAGGCTGCCACATACATTGCGGTCCCCAGACCCCACATACTCTCATTGATCGTAGTCGGTATCGCATTTTTCACGATCCGCCTTGCAAGTTCTTTGCCATAGCTGAAGAACTCCCTCACCGATCCGGCGATCACATTGCGCCTGCCGAAGATCAGATAGAGGATGATCGCCATCTCAACGAAACGGGAGATTACGGTGGCCAGCGCCGCCCCGGCTACGCCCATGGCCGGCGCTCCGAATTTGCCGTAGATCAGCACATAGTTCATAAATGTATTGATGCACAGGGCCGTTGTACTGGCGGCAAGCGGCTGGACCGTCTGCTGAGTAGACCTCAGCGTGATGGTAAATGACTGAATGATCGGCACCATCAGAAAGCAGGGAGCACCGATGCGCACATAGTCCTTTCCGACTTCTATGACCTCCGGGAAGCGGGTAAATACTCTCAGAACATACTCCGGGAATATCGTCGCCACCAGAAAGAAGATGACGCCAACGCCGAAGGTCACCGTCAGAGTGAACCCGCACGACCGGCGGATATTGACAAAGTCTTTTGTTCCGAAAAACTGTGAAATAAAGGTAGCAGCTCCGCCGGAGAATCCGAAGACGAGCATCCAGAAGACAAAGTATATCTGCACGGAGATACCCACCGCATTCAGCGGCAATTCTCCGAGATGCCCGATCATCAGATTGTCCACGAGGTTTAAACTGGAGCCGATCAGGCTCTGCAGCGCGATCGGCGCCGCGACAGTCGCCACCGTCTTCAGGAAATGACCGGTAAGGACATTATTATGTTGTGCTCGGTTATCAGTCTTCACCTGTTCTTCATTCAGCAAACAAATCTATGAATTGGAATGTCCTGCAGTCGACGAGCCCGCGATTGGTGAGCCTTATCTCAGGGAGACAGGCGAGCGGGATCAGCGCCATCGTCATATAGGGAGAATTGATCACACATCCCATCTCTTTCCATGCGGCGTCGAGTTTTTCTATCTGGGCTGACATTTCCTCGACCGGCAGATCGTTCATCAGGCCGGCGATCGGGAGCGGCACGAGCGCCAGCACCTTTCCGTCAGCGACAGCACACAGACCTCCTCCGCACTCGACCAGCGTGTTTGCAGCGAGTGCCATGTCTTCGTCGTTCGTTCCTGCGACGAGCAAGTTGTGCGCGTCATGTGAAACAGTCTGGGCCATCGCGCCCTTCTTAAATCCAAAACCCTTCAGGAATCCGGATCCCTTGGTGCCGGTCTCATGGTGGCGCTCGAAGACGACCATCTTCATGATATCCCGACCGAGATCCGGCTGCACGCAGCCGTCTTCCACTTTCAGCTCCTCGATCCTCTCGTAGTTTCCGACGTGGTTCGGGATAATCTCGATCACGCGGGTCTTCACGCTGTCCTTCCCCTCCGGGGCGGCGATCTTAAAGCTCTCCGGCGTGATCTCGTAGCCGACATGCATCGTATTGTAGCACGAGGCCGGGAAGGCTGCCTTCCCGATGTCCTGAATCATCCTGCCGTTTTCCGCAACGACATCGCCGTCGATGATCGTGCGGGTGATGCGGATGTCATTCAGATCGTCGAAGAAGACGATGTCGGCACATTT
>OMSP01000055.1 GCA_900313775.1 uncultured Eubacteriales bacterium | reverse complement strand
CTGTAGCCTGCGAAAGCGATCAGCAGGATGATGGCAAGAGGCGGACGGACAGCGCTGTTGTATCTCATCTCAAGCATTTCAGCCTGGGAGATGGCGCCGACCTCACGGATCTTCCTGGACAGGAAAATACCGATGATCAGGATCGCCAGCACATTGGGGATACACAGATAGAGCAAAGCTCCCATACCCTCTGAATACAGCCAGCCTGCCTGACCGGTAAAGCTGGAAAGACCAAACCAGGACGCCGCGAGGCAGAAAGCCATACGCGGTACGGAAAGTCCGCGGTCAGCCATCCAGTAGGACTCCATGTCCTTGTTCTTGTGAGCATGGCTGATTCCGAGATAGATCAGAATCGCCAGATAAATGATAAACAGAACAATAGTAAAAGCAGTCATAATTTCCTCCTTTCTTGCTTCCTGTAATTTCTAAAAATTTTCTTAAATTTATATTAACAAAAAGAGGCTGTAAGCGCAACAATTTTTGCGAAACAACCAAAAATTTTTAGTAATACTCTTTTTACAATTCCTGGAAATAGTTAGGTTTTGATAGTCAAAACATTGAATCCCGGCGCCGGAACAGGCGGGATATGAATCGGATACCATGAAAGACTCCTATTTGTCTTTCCTCTCCTGCAGAAGTTGTGATATAATGCTCTAAATGTCTAATCAGAAAGGAGGAGAGATTCTGCTGCGGCAGATCTCTGTATAGCTTTATGGATAAATACTTCATCGGAATCGATATAGGGGGGACCACGGTCAAATTCGGTCTGTTCAACACCGAGAACTTTCCGGAGACGGAAGCACAGTTCGCCATCCCCACGAGGACGGAGAACGAAGGTGCGGACATCCTTCCCGACACGGCTGACGCCATCGAACAACTGCTGAAAGATCACAATCTGAAGGAAGAGGATATCGCCGGTATAGGAGTCGGTGTGCCCGGTCCTGTGATCACGGACAGCGATACAGGTTCAACGCTGGTCAACCGCTGTGTCAACCTGGGCTGGAATCTCAAAAACGTGGCGGGAGAACTGAGCAGAATGACCGCCATCGACCCGGTGATCGTCATGAACGATGCCAATGCGGCCGCTCTCGGAGAACTGTCCTGCGCATCCGGCCGGGATACTCACGATATCTCTGTAGCCTTCCGCGATATGACAGCCGTACTCGTCACGATCGGCACCGGCGTCGGCGGCGGTATCGTACAGCATGGTCAGGTCATCACCGGTGTGTCCGGCTGTGCCGGCGAATTCGGTCATGTTAAGATCGCCCCGATACACCCGTTTCTGAAAAAGCTGATCCGTGAAGGCGGAGATGTGGAACCGTTTGAAGATTTCGAATACTATGCATCGGCGACCGGCATCATCCGCATGGCAAAAGTCGGCTCTGCTGTGCTCTACCCCGACAGCGAGCTGGCCGGATGTGAAAAAATGGGGGCTAAAGAGGTGTTTGCTGCGGCGAAGGCCGGTGATCCTCTGGCACTGGAAGTTACTGACTTCTTCTACGATACCTTCGGTCTTGGCATGGCTATCGTCACTGCTGCCATCGACCCCGATATCCTGATCATCGGCGGCGGCGTGGCCGGAGAGGGCGAGCCTCTGCTGAAAAGGATCAAAGGAGCCTATCAGAAATACGCATTCCACGGCGTGTATGACACAGAGCTGCGACTGGCTACCCTCGGCAACAACGCCGGTCTGATCGGTCCAGTCGTGCCGCTCTATCTGAATGCACAGAATTAGTCTTTACTCAATTTCATTTCAGACATAAGAAAGACCCGCGCTGTAAGCGCAGGTCCTTTTTTATGTACATATTCATCCATTATCCCAAGCGACCGGTCTGCTCCTTGTCGTTGATCAGCGGCTGTCGGCAGTAGCGATCACCCGGATTCGGGAGCCGTCCTTGTCGGTGACATATGTCAGCGTATCACCGCATCGGATATTTTCCGTACAGTCGGCCGTGAATGTCCTCATCTCTTTCATCGCGTCAAACATCTTTTCTCTGGAAATCGGCTGTCCGGTGCGGACCGGGATCAGATGTCCGTCCGCATCACGGACAGTCGTGGTGAGCATCCGTCTGGGCGCAGTCCTCTCCTGTTCGGCAAAATCGATCCCCCGCGGACATTTGTTACCTTCATATGTAAATGTCCCGTTTTCATCTGCGACTCTGCGCACCTGGCATCCGTTCGGGCACAGAGTGCAGGTGACGGTGTCGGGAACAGGATACCCTTTGAGCATCGACGTGGTACGGGATTCATCCCAAGTCTCCATCTCTTCTCCGGTTAGGTGCGCGACCGCATTGCGTCCGGCGAGTTCTCCCTGCTCGGAGACGAAATCTGCGAGATCCATGATCCTCCTCGAATTACCACAGGAGAATATCCCCTCCACATCTGTCTGCAGATATTCATCCGTCAGTGTACCGTTTGTCTTCGGATCAAGCGTCACACCTGCTGTCTGCGCGATCTCATTTTCCGGAATCAGGCCGACTGAGAGCACGAGTGCGTCGCAGTCGAACCTCTGCTCCGTCCCGGGGACAGGCCTCATGTTCTGATCTACTTCTGAGATCTCTACCGCTTCGATCTTCCTCCTGCCGATGATCCTGGAGACTGTATGACTGCAGAGGATCGGAATGCCGTAGTCGTACAGACACTGACTGACATTGCGCGCGAGACCTGCCGGTTCCGGCAGTATCTCTGCCACCACCTGTACTTTGGCTCCTTCCAGCGTCAGACGGCGCGCCATGATCATACCCACATCGCCGGAGCCCAGGATCACGACCCTGTGACCCGGCATGACATTGCGGATATTGACAAAGTTCTGGATGACTCCAGCGGTAAAAACTCCTGCGGGACGCGAACCGGGGATGGATATAGCGCCGCGCGTCCGCTCGCGACAGCCGAGCGCCAGTACGACAGCTCCTGCCCGGAATGTCTTGAGCCCGGAAGCGCTGACGGCTGTGACCTCGATCCCCTCACCTGCTGCCATTCTCTCCATGCGCACGACCTGATGTCCGGTCATGATCTTGGCGCCGGCTTCTGTCGCCTCGCGCTCTGCCCGGACCGCGTACTCGGGACCTGTCAGCTGTTCCTTATACCGGATCAGGCCAAAGCCGTCGTGAATACACTGATTTAAGATGCCTCCGGGGCAAGCATCCCGCTCGAGCACGATCACACGCCGTGCTCCGGCTTCACGCGCGCCTTTTGCCGCAGCCAGACCGCCGGGTCCGGCTCCGATCACGAGGACATCACAATTTACAGTCCCGCGCGCGCCCATCATTTCACCTCCCCGGAAAACATTTCGCTGCCCGCGCCCCGGTAGGTGATCTCCTCCGCCTTCACGCCGTACTCCCGGATCAGCATGTTGACAATTCTCGTCAGACAGTAACCTCCGTTGCAGCGGCCGGTCGTCGCCCAGGCTCGGTATTTGATTGCAGAAATGCTCCTGACACCCAAGGGGTTCTCGATAGCCCGGCGGATCTCCTTTTTGGTCACTTTCTGACAACGGCAGATGATCTCTCCGTACTCCGGATCCTGTTCGATCAGGCGGGCCTGCTCCTCCTCCGGCAATTCGCGGAACCGGACGGAGGCCTGACGCACAGCTGTGAAGCTTGTCTTTTCGGTCAGTTCTCTGTGGCTGCGCGCGGCGATCTCTCTGACGATATCTGTCACCATACGCGCGATCGGAACCGACGCCGTGAGCCCCGGCGACTCGATGCCGATCAGATTGATCAGACCCGGACAACCTTCCTCTTCTTTGATCACAAAATCGTGGTAGCCTCCCTCTCCGGGCGGCGCCAGCTTGGGGCGGATCCCCGCATAGTTTCCGATAATATATTTGCGCTCAAGCGCCGGAAGCAATGTCTGCGCTTCCGTCCACAGCTTATCCATGACCGGCGCCGTGCTTGAGACATCATCGCGGTCATCGATATATTCGGCACTTGGTCCGATGATGATATTGCCGTCGATCGTCGGCGTCAGATGTACACCAAGACCACCGATCCCCGGTCTGGGAGCCGGATAGACCGGAACGGACAGAAGCTCGTCCGCCACTTTGTCCAGAATGAAATACTCTCCTCTGCACGGGTAGAGATGATAACCGGAGACTCCGGCCTTCTCTGATATCCTGTCCGCGCCGATCCCCGCGCAGTTGATAAGGACAGGAGTCTGATACGTTTCGCCGTCGGATGTGGTGACGAGGAAGCCGTCGGCCTCCTTTCGAATCATCTCCACTTCGCTGTTGAACTTAAACTTCGCTCCGTTTTCCGCCGCATTCTCCGCAAGCGCGACGCAGTAAGTGAAAGGATCAAAGATCGCCGTTTCCGGCGAGAGCATCCCGCCGATACCGCCGACGCCCGGCACCAGCCGTTCCATCTCGCCGGCACCGATCAGGCGCAGTCCTTGGCAACCGTTCGTCTCGCCCTGCGCGACAAGCTTTTTCAATATATTCATATCCTCATCGTCAAACGCTGCGAGGACTTTGCCTGTCTTTTTATAGGGAACGCCCAGTTCGCGGGCAAGCTGCTCAAAGCCCTGACTGCCCTCAACGCAAAGCGCGGCCATCAGGCTCCCCGGCCGGTTGTTAAATCCCGCATGCACCACGGCCGAATTGCGTCCGCTCGCACCGGCCGCCACATCACATTCTTTCTCCAGGACGATGATTTTCTGCCGATACCGTGACAGCTCGCGTGCGACGGCACAGCCGACACCGCCGGCTCCTATGATCAGTATATCTGTCTGATGTGCTGAGAACTCTTTCATAAGAACAGATTAATAATAAGTGACGTGCCGTGTCAAGGTGATATATGGTATGATAAACACATGATGGGGCTTTATGGATTGTTTGACAAAGATCCGGTCAACACCGGCCGGCAGAAAGCGCTGGATCTGGGCAAAGCGCTCCCGATCCTTATGCTTCCGTTCGTGCATTGTTTTATCGAATGCACGACGGATGCGGGACTGACAAAGGGGATCCCCTATCTGTTTGATTCCGTTATCGGAGGTCCTTTCAGTGCACCGATGTATATGTTTGCCATGGGTTTCGGTCTGGTGTATACCTCCAAACAGGCGTCTCGGGAGTTTGCCAGGCGCGGTCTGAAGCTTATCGGCTTTTTCTATCTGCTCAATGTCTGCCGTTTCCTGATCCCCTATCTGATCGGCTACGCGATCTCCGGGGACAAAAAGCAGTTCATCGAACCGCTTGTCTACCGCGTGCTCGGAAACGACGTGCTGTGCTTTGCAGGATTTGCATTCCTGGTGATCGCCCTGTTCCGATGGCTGAAGATCCCTCCCCGGGGCATGTTTGCCATCGCGCTTGCCATGTCGCTTGTCGGCACGGCGGTCAGAGGCGTGGACGTGCACTCCGTGCTCGGCAATATCTTCCTGGGATATATCGTTGGGACCGAGGACGCCGCGGGACTGGTGATCTCCGATTTTCCTATCATGAACTGGCTGGTCGTACCGGTCAGCGGATACGTCTTCGGGTCGTATCTGGTCCGCACGACAGACAGGAGCAAGTTCTATGCGCTGATCTCCCCGATCCCCGCCCTGATCGCTGCCGTTTATCTGCCGATCGGGATCCGCAACGAATGGGGTATGTTCGGCGAGGGACAAAACTGTTATTATCATATCAGTACATGGGACTGGTTCATCTGTCTGTGCCTGACACTGGGCGTTCTCGGCATTTGGCATATCGTCTCCCTGTACCTGCCGCCACTGATCATGGACTTCTTTATCGAGATCAGCTGCTACATCACTCCGTTTTACTGCATCCATTGGGTGATCGTGCGCACGATCACCAATGTGATCCTGTATATAATCCGCGGCACGCAGATACTGCCGGTATCTATAACCTTTTTCCTGTCACTTGCCATCATGATCGTCACGATCTTCCTGTGCCGGTGGTGGCAGGCGTTTAAACTGCGCATACGAGGTGAAAAGACCATATGAAAAGAACCAGTATAAGAAAAAAATTCCTGCTTGGTATCATCGTTTTCGCAATCGTATTGATATTGGGGCTCTCTCTTCTCGTGGCTCAGCGGCAATTCAAAATCGCGAAGAACAATGCCTCTGAAAAAGCGTTCTCCTACGCGCGTCTGGCGGCCAAACTGATAGACGGCGATCGCATCCCTGGCTATCTTGAGACAGGAAAGAAAGATCAGTATTATCAGCAGATCCTCCATTGTTTAAATGAAGCTCAGCTGCAGGCCGGTCTTAAGTATTATTATGTCTTCGTTCCCTTCGAAAAAGACCTCGTCTATATATGGGACGCCCAGAATCTGGAGGGTGCCTGTGATCTGGGAGATCGCGAGGACTATATGCAGGGCGGCAAGGAGGCCGTGGAAAAGATCTATAAAAAAGCTTCAAAGAAAGCTCCGCCGGAGAATTTCAAGATCACCAATACTAAGAAATACAAGCTGATAGGATCCGCTTTCTCTCCGGTATACAACAGTGCGGGTGATCCCGTAGCGGTGGTCGGTGTCGATCTGGATTTTCACAGTTTCTACCACAATCTGTTTCGCGCCCTGCTCCTGCTCGTCCTTCTGGTGGGCGTAGTAGCCCTGACGGCCATCGCCGTATTTTATCTGATGCTGGAGCGCAATCTCCTGCGTCCCATCCATCGCCTGACAAAATCTGCCGGTCAGATCGTCAACAATCTGGACCGGGACGAAGCGCTTGATATAGACATCAAGACCGGGGACGAACTCGAGACTCTGGCAGACGCCCTCTGCACGATGGACAGGGATCTGCGCGAGTATATCTCCGAACTTGGCAAGATGACAGCCGAGAAGGAGCGGATCAACGCCGAGCTGGATGTCGCCAACAACATCCAGTCGTCCATGCTGCCGCGTATCTTCCCGCCGTTTCCGGAGAGAGACGATTTTGAGATCTATGCGACGATGGACCCGGCCAAGCAGGTCGGCGGCGATTTCTATGATTTCTTCCTGATCGACGATGACCATCTGGGACTGGTGATGGCTGACGTGTCCGACAAAGGCATTCCGGCTGCTCTGTTCATGGTCGTTACCAAGACGCTCATCAAGAACAACGCCACTGTCGGCGTCCGCCCGGCCGAAGTCATTCGCCGTGTCAACGAGCTTCTCTGCAAAGACAATGATGCCTCTATGTTCGTCACCGTCTGGTTTGGGATCATTGAGCTGTCGAGCGGACGCGGTCTGGCCGCAAATGCTGGGCATGAGCATCCTGTCGTCAGGAGATCCGGCGGCAATTATGAACTCGTGGTCTATAAACACTCGCCTGCCGTTGCT
>OMSP01000082.1 GCA_900313775.1 uncultured Eubacteriales bacterium | reverse complement strand
CAGCGGGATGGCCAGCACTTCCTCGATAAACGTGGCGTAGACTTCATGCATCAGGACCGTGCGCTCCTCTGCTTCCTCGGCAGTCGCGTGGGCTGTATGTCCCTCCTGCCACAGAAATTCACGCGAGCGCAGGAACGGTCTCGTCGTCTTCTCCCAGCGCACCACAGAACACCATTGATTGTAGAGCTTCGGCAGATCACGGAAAGACTGGATATCCTTGGCATAAAGATCGCAGAACAGGGTCTCGGAAGTGGGACGCACACACATGCGCTCCTGCAATTCGTTTTCTCCGCCGTGTGTCACCCAAGCGACTTCCGGAGCGAATCCTTCGACATGGTCTTTTTCCTTCTGCAGCAGCCCTTCCGGGATGAACATCGGCAAATAGACGTTCTGAACACCGGTCGCCTTGAAGCGCCTGTCCAGTTCGTTTTTGATGTGCTCCCAGATCGCGAAACCTGCCGGCTTTAAGACCGTGCAGCCTTTAACGCTGGTGTATCCGATCAGGTCCGCCTTCTTGACTACATCGGTATACCACTGCGCGAAATCCACGTCGCGTGATGTAATTGCTTCGACTTTCTTACCTTTGGCCATTCTGTCTTTCTCCTTATTTTTTGGCTCTAGCCAGGATCCAATCCTTCAGATCCGCGTAAACCTGTTTTCTGTCTCTCTCATTCAGTATCTCGTGACGATCGCCTTTGTAGAGTTTCGCCTCCACTCTGCGCAGGCCTGCCTCGCGCAGCTTCTTCGCTACTTTCGGTATGTCCTTGCCGAAATGTCCGACCGGATCTTCGCTGCCGGACACGATCAGGACCGGCATATCCTTTTTGATCTTTTTCAGATTGATCTTCTTCTGCGCCCTTCTTAATGCCTCGAACATGCCGAAGTAGGCGTTGACCGTGAACGGGTGTTTGCAGTAGGGGTCGTTCTCGTAGGCGATATTGTTCTCTTCGTTCGTCGCAAGCCAGTCCACAGAGGTCTTCGGATGTTTAAATTTTTTGTTGTATCCGCCTGCTGCCAGCCCGTCGACAAGCTTGCTGTAGTATTTCCATCCCTTCATGGCGCCGCGCGCCCTGCAGATGATCTTGGCCAAAGCCACTGCGGGCGCCGGGGCCGCGAACGTCCCCATGATGATCGCGCCTGAAAGCCCCCGGCTGTGATCGATGAGATACGCGCGTGTCAGCGCCGATCCCATGCTGTGCCCGAGGATAAAATACGGCACTCCGGGGTGCTTCTCCTCTGCTTTCTCTCTCACCGACTGCATATCGGCCAGCACCTGATCCGGGCCGAGTTTCTTGCCGAAATACCCGTAAGCGTATTCGTCCGAGACCGATTTACCGTGTCCGAGATGGTCGTTGCCGATCACCAGGATCCCCTGTTCGTTCATCGCCTCGGCAAACTCCTCATAGCGGTCGATATACTCTTTCATCCCGTGGGCTATCTGCAGCACGGCGACCGGATCCTTCTCCGGTTTCCATACGCAGACATGGATCTGAGTGATATCGTCAGCAGAAGGGAAGTAATACTCTTCTTTCATAGGCTTTACCTCTCCCCGATCGGGATATACTCCTTATGCGGTGTAAGCGGCATATAAGCCGGACGGATGATGCGGTTGACATTCTGCAGCTCCTCGAGCCGGTGTGCGCTCCAGCCGACGATTCGGGCTGCTGCAAACAGCGGCGTGTACAGACTGACCGGCAGCCCCATCATGTGATAAATGAGTCCGCTGTAGAAGTCGACGTTCGCGTTGACTCCCTTTTTATTGCGCTGGCGCGCCTCGATCAGTGCGGGCGCCATCTTCTCCACTTTCTTGTAGAGGTTGTATTCCTTCTCAAACCCTTTGGCCTTAGCCAGCTTCTGTACATAGGACTCCAGCACCTCGGCCCTCGGGTCCGACACCGTATAAATGGCGTGGCCGATACCGTAGATCAAACCTTTGTGGTCAAAAACCTCTTTGTTGAGCATGGCTGTGAGGTAGCTTTCGACCTCCTCGTCGTCTTCCCAGTCGGCAACTTCCGATTTGATCGCGTCGAACATCTGGATGACCTTGATGTTGGCGCCGCCGTGCTTCGGTCCCTTCAGAGAGGCGAGCGCGGCAGCGATCGTCGAGTAGGTGTCCGTTCCGGAGGATGTGACAACGTGAGTTGTAAAAGTGGAGTTGTTGCCGCCGCCGTGGTCCATATGCAGGACCATCGCCATATCCAGGACCTTGGCCTCAAGTCTCGTAAACTTCCTGTCCTCGCGCAGCATCATCAGGATGTTCTCCGCAGTGGAGAGCTCCGGCTGCGGCGCATAGATATACAGGTCTTCGCCGTGGTGATAGTTGTATGCGTGGAAGCCGTAGACCATCAGCATAGGGAACTGCGCGATCAGATTGACGCTCTGACGCAGAACGTTTTCCAGGGAAGTGTCGTCCGCGTACGGGTCATAGGTGTACAGCGAGAGGATCGATCTCGACAGCGAGTTCATCATGTCGCGGCTCGGCGCCTTCATGATGATGTCACGCACAAAATTCGGCGGAAGCCTGCGGCAGGAGACCAGCAGATCCCTGAAATCATTGAGTTGTTCCTGCGTCGGCAGTTCACCGAACAGCAGGAGATAAGCTGCCTCCTCAAATCCGCCGAAGTCCTCCAGCCCCTCAAAGCCTTTGATCAGCTCCTTGATATTGTATCCGCGGTAGTAGAGGTTGCCCGCGCATGGAACGATTTCGCCGTTGACTTCTTTCTTGGCATTGACATCGGAGATGTTCGTCAGTCCTGTCAGCACGCCCTGACCGTTTGAGTCTCGCAGGCCCTGCTTGACATCGTATTTGACAAAGAGCTCTTTGTCGATCTTATTGTGTTTCTGGCTTAGCTCCGACAACTCCTTGATGCGGGGAGTTAAGCCAAACAATCCCTTGCTCATAGTATCCCTCCGTGTTAGTGAGTCGTTCTTATATTATACAGATTATTGCTGATCATAGCAAATTCAGACAGGCTGAGTTCCTGCGCTCTTCTGGCCCCTTCTGTCCCTGCCAGCATGAGCGCTTCAGCTACCTCTTCCCTGGTAAAATCTTCCATTCCGTTCGCGAGGCTGTTGGACAGCATCTTCCTGCGCTGGTTAAACGCGGCGCGGATCACCGCGAACATCAGCTTCTCATCTTTTACCGACACCGGCGGCTCATCATGCCGGATCAGCCTGATCACACACGACCCCACCTTTGGCCTCGGATAGAAGCAGTTGAGGGGGACAAAAGCCGCGATCTCCGGCTTGGCGTAGTACTGAACGGCCAGAGACAGTGCGCCGTAATCCGCTCCTCCCGGCGAAGCCTGCATGCGACGGGCTACCTCCTCCTGAACCATCAGCACCATCTCTTCGATAAACGGCGCCTCCTCGAGCATTTTCATGATCAGCGGGGAGGTGATGTTGTAGGGGAGATTGGCCGCCAGCTTGATGCGTGCGCAGCCGTCAAAGAAATTCTTCAGGTCTTCGACCGGGACCTTCAGCACATCTTCGGAAATGATCCGCACGTTGTCGTAGTCAGCCAGAGTCTCCCCGAGGATCTCCACCAGATGCCGGTCGATCTCAACCGCCACCACCTGCCCGGCTCTCTCGGCCAGCGCCTGGGTGAGCGTCCCGATACCCGGGCCGACTTCCAGTATGCCGTCATCGGCCTGCGGCCCGACGGCTGTGATGATCTTGTCCAGCACGTGCGGATCGATCAGGAAATTCTGTCCGAATTTCTTCTGAAACCGGATATTATGTTCCTGAACGATGGATTTGGTGTCAGACAGGATCGACTTTGATGCCGAAGAGCTCTTCGGCGTTTCGGGTGGTCTGTTCAATGACCTCTTCCTCCGTGACTCCCTTAAGGGATGCGATCATCTGTACCACATACTT
>OMSP01000165.1 GCA_900313775.1 uncultured Eubacteriales bacterium | reverse complement strand
TCTTGATCGGTTCTATCACGACCGTCGGATGTCCGCTCCGCTTGAACTCCGGTGATATGATCTCCTCTGCCTGGCCGGTCGTCACTGCAAAAGAGATCAGCGTCGGCGGTACATCGAGCTCCTCAAAGGATCCGCTCATCGAATCCTTGCCGCCGATGGCCGCTGTCTCCAGATCCATCTGAGCCTGAAAGGCGCCGAGCAGCGCTGCCATGGGCTGTCCCCAGCGGGACGGTTCCTGACGCGGAGTGCCGAAAAATTCCTGGAAAGAGAGGTAGACATCTGAAAATCCGGCTCCGGTCGCGATCAGTTTGGACACCGACTCGACAACGGCCGTGTAAGCCCCATGGTATGGACTTTTCTCTGCGACATACGGATCATATCCGTAAGCCATCAGGGAGACATCGCTGCTGTCCTGTCCTGTTGCGATCTTATGGACCATCGCCTGCGCAGGCGTAAGCTGGTGATCGCCGCCAAAGGGCATCAGCACCGAACCTGCGCCGATCGTCGAATCAAATCTCTCCGCCAGCCCTCTTCTGGAACATGTGTTGATATCACGCACCAACCGCATCATACCGTAGGCGAATGAATGCGGGATCTTCTGCTCGAAAGGCTGTGATCTGCTGACTCTCACCTTCTGATGCTTGGACGCTCCGTTGGAATCCAGAAACTCCCTGCTCAGATCGACGATCTTCTGACCCTCCCAGGTCATTGTCATCCGGCCTGTATCCGTCACATCGGCCACCTGGACGGCCGCCAGATTCTCCTGTGACGCGCGGTGCAGAAACTCCTCCACATCCCCGGCTGCGACCACGACTGCCATGCGTTCCTGGCTTTCACTGATAGCCAGTTCCGTACCGTCGAGACCCTCATATTTTTTGGGAACTTTGTCCAGATAAATATCCAGACCTTCCGCCAGTTCTCCGATAGCCACGGAGACGCCTCCGGCTCCGAAATCATTGCAGCGTTTGATCATCCTGCAGACATCTCCCTGTCTGAAGAGCCTCTGCAGCTTTCTTTCCTCCGGAGCATTTCCTTTCTGCACTTCCGCCCCGCAGGTCGCCAGGGAATCACTCGTATGTGCTTTGGATGACCCTGTCGCGCCGCCGATACCGTCCCTTCCTGTCGCTCCGCCCAGAAGAATGACAGCGTCGCCGGCAGTAGGTTCCTCTCTTCTGACATTTTCCGAAGGCGCCGATCCGATGACGGCTCCGACCTCCATATGTTTTGCCACATATCCCGGATGATAGATCTCATCTACCAGCCCCGTAGCCAGACCGATCTGATTGCCGTAGGAAGAATAGCCTGCTGCCGCCTTGGTGACGATCGTGCGCTGTGACAGTTTGCCCTCCAGCGTCTCAGCCTGCGGCGTACGCGGATCTCCCGCGCCTGTCAGGCGCATCGCTCCGTACACATAGCTTCTCCCCGAGAGCGGATCCCTGATAGCGCCGCCGATACAGGTCGCAGCGCCGCCGAAGGGTTCGATCTCCGTCGGATGATTGTGTGTCTCATTCTTAAAGAACAGAAGCCAAGGCTGCCTTTCGCCGCCGACCGTGATCTCAGTCCTGACCGTACAGGCATTGACTTCCTCGGACTCATCCAGTTTATCCAGCAGTCCCCGGCTTTTTAAGACCTTGGCCGCGATCGTTCCGATATCCATCAGACAGACCGGCTTTGTGCGTCCCAGTTCACTGCGGGCAGATAAATACTGATCATATGTTTCCTGCAGTTGTTGATCCTCGAAAACGACATTATCGATCTCAGTCAGGAAGGTAGTATGCCGGCAGTGATCAGACCAGTAGGTATCGATCACCCGGATCTCCGTGATGGTCGGATCGCGCTTTTCGCAGCGGAAATACTCCCGGCAAAACATCAGATCGTCTTCGTCCATGGCCAGTCCGAGCTCCCGGATCAGCTCAGCGCCCTCCTGCTTGCTCAGGGAGCAGAATCCCTCCATGACCGCCACGCTCTCCGGCGTCTCGTAATCAGCCACAAGTGTTGCCGGCTTGTCTAACGAGGCTTCTCTTGCCTCCACCGGATTGATCACATACTGTTTGATCTTATCCACATCGTCCGGCCCCAGACATCCCTCTATCACATAGATCTTGGCCGTCCTGATGACCGGTTCCTCACCGGGCGCCATGATGCGGATGCACTGCATGGCCGAGTCGGCCCTCTGATCGAATTGTCCGGGAAGATACTCCACTGCGAATACAGTCGCGCTGCCGGTCACAAGCTCATCGCTTAAGATATCGACCTGCGGTTCTGAAAAGACCGTCTCTTTGGCCCGCGTAAAAGCTTCTTCAGATATATGCTCGGCGTCATAGCGGTTGATGACCCTCAGGTCTTTGATCCCCGTGATTCCCAGAAATTCCCGCAGTTCCGTGCCGAGTGCCTGAGCCTCATGTGCCAGCTCTCTCTTTTTTTCAACATATACTCGATAGACCATAAATACCCCTCTGCTGCAACTGCCCGGCGGTCAGCCGATCTCTGCCTCCAGTGCTCTGGCGCCGATATCGTGGCGGTAATAAGCTTTCTCAAATGAAATCTTCTCCACCTTTTGATAAGCTGCATCAACAGCCTCAGCGAGACTGACGCCGGTCGCGGTCACGCCGAGCACGCGCCCTCCGCTCGTGACCAGTTTTCCGTCTTTTCGGACCGCTCCGGCGATAAATGTATCGGCAGCCACCTCCTTGTCGATCGTGATCTCATATCCCTTGCCGTAGCTGACGGGATATCCGCCCGAGGCCATGACCACACAGCACGCATGCTCATGTTTGAATGACACCTTGATCTCAGCCAGTCTGTTATCGCTGACAGCTTCCATAACGGTCAGCAGATCGGTCTCCAGAAGCGGCAGGACCACCTGTGCCTCCGGATCACCGAAACGGCAGTTATATTCGATGACTTTAGGTCCCTGTTCCGTGATCATAAGGCCGAAATACAGGCAGCCGCGGAAAGTGCGGCCTTCCCGGTTCATAGCTTCCATCGTCGGAAGGAATATCTCCCGCATACACTGCTCTGCGATCTCCTCCGTATAATAGGGGTTGGGCGCTACGACACCCATCCCTCCGGTATTGAGTCCGGTATCTCCGTCTCCGATCCGCTTGTGGTCCATCGAAGAGACCATCGGAACGAGTGTCCTGCCGTCGGTAAAGCTCAACACAGTCACTTCGGGTCCGGTCAGGAATTCCTCTATAACGATCCTGTCTCCGCTCGCACCGAATTTGTGTTCTCCCATCATCTGGTGGACCGCCTCTTTGGCTTCTTCTCTTGTCTGCGCAATCACAACTCCTTTTCCGAGCGCCAGTCCGTCTGCTTTGACGACTGTCGGGACGGGAGCCTCGTCCAGATAATCGAGCGCTGCCTCTTCGTCCGTGAACACTTCGTAACGCGCAGTGGGGATGCCGTAGCGCTTCATCAGATCCTTGGCAAACACCTTGCTGCTCTCGATGACCGCAGCATCCGCCGTCGGACCGAAACATGGGATACCCTTCTCCTGCAGTCTGTCCACGCAGCCGAGCGCCAGCGGATCATCCTGTGCAACCACGGCAAAATCAATATGCTCTCCCGCCGGCAGAGCGTTCTCTCCCTGCCATGTCCCCGCAGCAAAGGAAACGATAGCATCGATATCCGTCGCTGCAATATCAACGCATACAGCGTCTTCTGCAATACCTCCGTTGCCGGGCAGTGCATAGATCCTGCCGGCTCTTTTATTCTCACGCAGTTTTTTGATGATCGCGTGTTCGCGGCCTCCGCCGCCGATTACCATAATATTCATGACTGAACTCCTTATATATGTCTCTCTGAAATGATCAGTGATGGAAAAGTCTCATCCCTGTAAAAGCCATGACCATACCGAGGTCATTACAGCATTCTATGACTGCATCGTCACGCACGGAACCGCCCGGCTGCGCCACATAGCGCACACCGCTCTTTCTGGCGCGCTCGATATTATCTGAAAAGGGGAAGAATGCGTCTGATCCCAGACTGACGCCGTCTCTCGTCTCCAGCCATGCGCGCTTCTCCTCCTCCGTGAACGGCTCCGGCTTCTCTGTGAAGTATTTCTCCCAGATGCCGTCGGAACAGACGTCTTCCTCGTTCTGATTGATATAACCGTCGATCACATTGTCCCGCCCCACGCGGCCGAGTTCCGAACGGAACGGAAGGTCCAGCACTTTATCGCACTGACGCAGAAACCAGGTATCTGCTTTGGACCCTGCGAGTCTCGTGCAGTGAATACGGGACTGCTGGCCGGCGCCGACGCCGATGGCCTGCCCGTCCACCGCATAGCAGACAGAATTGGACTGCGTATACTTCAGTGTGATCAGGGATACGATCAGATCCCGTGCGGCATCCTCAGGGAGCTCCTTTTTCTCAGTGACGATATTGTTCAGAAGACTGCGGTCGATCCTGAAATCATTATGTCCCTGCTCGAAGGTGATCCCGAAGACCTGTTTGTGCTCCAGGGGGGAAGGTTCATAATCCGGATCGACTGCGACGATATTGTATCCGCCTCTTTTCTTCGTCTTGAGTATCTCCAGCGCCTCAGGCTCATATCCCGGCGCTATGATACCGTCAGACACTTCCCTCTTTATCATGCGGGCTGTCGTGACATCGCAGACCTCGGACAGCGCCACCCAGTCACCGAAGGAACACATCCTGTCCGTACCGCGTGCCCGCGCGTAAGCGCAGGCAAGCGCCGAATCATCCAGTCCCTCGACATCATCGACAAAACAGGCCCTTTTCAGTCTGTCCGAAAGCGGCATACCTACCGCTCCGCAGGTCGGGGAGACATGCTTAAAGGAAGCGGCTGCCGGAAGGTGCAGCGCTTCTGTCAGTTCTTTTACCAGCTGCCAGGAATTGAAAGCGTCAAGGAAATTGATATAGCCCGGTCTTCCGTTGAGGACCTCGATCGGCAGATCGCTACCGTCATCCATATAGATCCTGGCCGGTTTCTGGTTGGGGTTGCATCCGTATTTGAGTTCGAATTCTTTCATCATTACTGTCCTTTTATGATTCTGCTGAATTTTTGTTGAAGATCTTCTCGCGCACCTCTCCGGTGTGCAGGTCCACAGACCGGACATAGAGAGAGATCTTATTGTCATCGTCCAAGGCTGTCCAGATTTCATCGGCAAAGCCGTCGATGTCATCAGGGATACAGACGCGCTCCGGCTCTCCCTGGAATGTCGGCAAAGGATCTCCGTCGGTCACATAGGTGTGAATGAAATGCCCGAGTCCCGGGAGCGCCGCATATGAATAGGTGAAGCGGTTGCAGGCACTGCCGGCATTATCGGCTGATTTGAGGATGCTCATTTCATAGTTCAATCTGTCCCCGAATGTCATCAATCCGCTTATCCGCGGGGTGAAATTCGGGGCGTCCGGCTCAAACTCTCTGCTCCTGAGGCTCTCTGCAAAGCCGCGCCCTTCCTTCAGCCCCTGAAAGACCGTATCTGTCTGATCTCCATTGGTCACGATCAGTCTGTTATCCAGTTTGCGTACCGCCGCATAAATGATCAGGGACGGATCTTCGACCAGTGATTCGTCAAAAGGTCTGGTATAGAGCGCATCATCCTCCAGCGCGAATACTCGATTGCGGCTGTTGGCACTGCGCCCCATGATGAAATATGCAGCGACCGCCCTTTGCCCGTCTCTGCTCATGCCGAGGATGATACCGCGGCCGACATAGGGATTACCCGTGATTCGTTCTGTGATCGTAGGTGTTGCATAGATATCCATTGTCAGTAACCTTTCTATTTGCCGATAAGGGCCGCAGCCGTTTTCTCCACGGACAGAGGCAGGATGATCCATTCTGCCTGTTCCATCACACGGCGCTGCAGGGTCTCCGGCGTATCTCCTTCCATTACTTCGACCGCCCTCTGCATCACGATCTCCCCTCCGTCCGGTATCTCATTGACAAAATGCACGGTCGCTCC
>OMSP01000026.1 GCA_900313775.1 uncultured Eubacteriales bacterium | reverse complement strand
TTTTGTTGTCAAGATCCGTGCTTCCCCCTTCAGAGGTCAGCTTAAATATATTAACACCTGCTTATCGCCTGTGTCAACAACTTTTTACGGGTTTTTTCGCATTTCTGCGGCTTTTTAACGACCTCCCATTTTCTTCATGAGCTCCATGGCCGTTTCGCGGTTTACAACCGGGTCCTCCTGATTCAAATCCGGAAGGATCCCAACGAAATCTCCCGCGATCGACCAGTAGGCTTTATCGTTAAAACCGATCGTCCCGTAAGGCTTATTGTCATTGAGCACCTGAAGCCAATGCTTGCCCTCCTCATCGGCAAAAAAGAGGAAGTCACATTTCTCAATGTCGAGCTCCGGTTTCTCCTTGCGGAGCGTGCTGAGCGTGGAAAGCTTATACACTTCCATGATGCGGTCGTCCAGTCCCGCATCGAAGATCGCAAGCTTCTCCAGGAGTCCCTCCTGCGTCGGCACCAGCCGCAGCACATAACCGGCATTTTTGATGGTTTGTACTTTTTCATTGTCAGGATCGGTCAGCATCTTGTGGATCTGATCGCGCTGCTGCTCGTCCGGCACATAGTGGATGATCAGACTGTCCTCCGGCTGCTGATACAAGAATCCGTAGTCAATCGGTGTCTTCTCACCACAGTTCGGACACACAAAGGTAAATGCCGAACGGTCACGCACGGCCTGCTTCATCTCCGGATTTGCCTGCGTATTGACCATCGGGTACATATCAAAAGTTGCCTGCTGCCCGCAGCCCGGGCAGGTCACCTGTGCCTGCACTGTATTCTCAAGCGCTTCTCTCTCCTCACTCATTTTATCGCTCCTTCTCAAAAACAGATGCTCATCGGTCACCGCCGGCTCCTGCTGCCGCGAGTGACGCTTTACTATTATACACGAAAGAAGCCGTCTATGGTATACTTATATCGTCATTAATATATAGTAGAAACGGAGATGGATAACAGATATGAAAACGATTGAAGGATCCATTCAGGGACTGTTCAAGCACGCAGCATCAGGCAACGCAGCGGTGATCGCCTTCCGTATCCTGCTGGCGCTGCTGGTGTTGTTTATCTGCTCAAGGATCATCAACGCGATCTGCAAACGCCTGCAGAAAGCCATGAACAAAAAGACGGACGTAGATCAGGGAGCCGTCGTCTTTGTGACTTCAGCTATCAAAGTACTGCTCTATCTTGCCGTCATCCTGATGATCCTGAACGGTCTGGGCGTCAAGACCTCATCGCTGTTAACTCTCCTCGGTTCGATAGGACTGGCAATCGTCCTCGGTTTAAAGGACAATCTCTCCAATGTCGCAAGCGGCATCATAATCATGGTCTTAAAACCGTTTAATGTCGGCGACCATATCATCGAGAATTCCGATCACAACGAAGGTACGGTCACGGAGATAGGCCTGTTCTTTACCAAACTCAAGACGCTTGATGAGCAGACGATCATCATCCCGAATCAGCTGCTGACCAACAGCAGCGTCATCAACCAGACGAGGGAACAGTACCGGACGCTCGATCTGCACTATTCGATCCCCTACGGGACCGACTTGGATACCGCCAAGGAGATCATCAGAAAGACTGTGATGGATGACCCGGAGACAAACAAAGACCGCGGAGAAGACAGTGTGCATGTCTTCGTCCACAGTCTTGATGACAGCGCGGTCATTCTCTGTTCGCGCTCACGCGTAATCAATGAAAAATACTGGCAGACGCGATACCGTATCTTCGAATCGGTGTACAAGAACTTTATGGCAGAGGGCCTCGAGTTCGCCTATCCCCATATGGATGTACATGTCGATCAGAATCAGTATTAATCTTCGTCTTTCTTATCCTTGCCTTCGCTCTTGACATCCTTGCTGTTCACTTTCTTCAGCTTCTGGTCACCGAAGACATGATAGTAATAATCCTTTTGAATAAGACCTTTGTTGAAGATCATCTTGTTGCCGACGATCTTGTTGATCGTGTCAACATAATCATCTGAGACTTTGGTCTTTTTGCTTGCCGGCTTAAACTCATGATCCTTGGAAATATAGGTTCCCTTGTCTGTTTTCCAATCGTAACCGCTGTCAAAGATCAGCGGAGTGGCATCGGAGAAGACATCGCGGCCTACAAAGAGCCTCGAGTCAAACTTGATGCCGAACAGATTCATCAGGGTAGGCGCGATATCGAGACCGCTGACCGGATCGTCGACTTTGATGGGATCTTCTTTCTCCAGACTTCCGCACCACATGATCAGACGGTTGTGATCTCTCTCGATCTGATTCTTCGGTTCAAAACCGTAGAGTTCGCTCAGATAAGGCTGATTGCCAAATGAGGAGTCCGCATCCAACCCATAGGGGAAGTGATCCGCGCTGATGACGATGACGGTATCGTCCGCCTTCCCGGCTTCCTCGAGCTGCTTGATCAGAGACTTCATAGCTTTGTCCAGTTCCACATTGCAGGCCAGATATGCCAAAACCGGCTCGGAATACTTATCTTTCTCTTCCAATTCAGCCACGGAATCCTGATTCTTCCTGGACATATCATTTTCTTTCCAGCTGTAGACCGAGTGCCCGCTGACTGACATATAGTAAATATTGAACTTCTCTTTATTGATGTATTCCGGCACTGTACCGTCGATCATCTCAAGATCGCTCTCGGGCCAGTTCTTGTCATCGACATACTTTTCCATGCCATTGCCCATACCCATATATCCGTCGGAGTATCCCAATGTGACATGTGTGACATCCCTGCCGTAATAGGTATAGTCATTATTGTGATAGACCTTGCCGTAGTAACCCTTCTGGTTAAGCTGCCAGCCGAGAGTATAATAGTTGTGATGCTTGGCCATCTCTTTAAAAGTAGCTCCTCCCTTGAGAGGGTGCATACCGAAAATATTCTGCACTTCACCGCCCGTTGTGCCTGCGGCTGCCGGCTGATAATAGTCTTTGAACTGAATACCCTTGTGAGCCATGCGGTAAAGAGTCGGCGTGCGCTCTTTGTCTATTACTTCCGCGGAAAATGCTTCCGCGGAGATGAAGATCAGATTCTTTCCCTTGAACATCCCCGTATATTCATTCTTGGAAGATGCCTGCTGCGAGGCAACATACTCGTCCATATTCTTTAAGGTCTTGTCATCCGTCTTGGACGCCAGCTCAGCGTAGTCGATCTTGAGCTCATTTCTTCCGTAATGAGTCTTCTTTTTCTTCTCTACCTCGACATTCTCGAAGGCCACCTTATCATTGCCCCCGGTGATCATGCTTTTGACTTCCAAACGGGTGGCGGTCAGAAGACCGAAATGCGGGATCGCCGACTGGAAGGTGTATTTGCTGTTGTAGTCCTCGCGGTAAGAGCGCGGAATCACGATAAGGATCATGTTGAGAAGCATCGCTGCCACCATGATCCCCGCCGCCATGATACGTCTGGCCGAAGATGCACGCGCACAGGCGTCGACCTTTCGTCCATACAGTCCGTAGAGCACCGGAATGCATACATACAGGATGATCGTCAGCAGCCCCTGCAGGCTGAAGATCAGCTTGAAGATATCCAGAAGGAAATTACTGGTCGCCACATCGCCGGCTGCGTTGGTGATCGTATTGAGACTGTAATAGACCTTGAACTGACGGAAGATAAAGTATTCGACCAGAAACGGCAGCGTGGTGACAGCTATCAGCACCGTCTTGATGCGGTGATTGATCTTTCTGCTGCGCGCGATACTGGTCAGAAGATACCCGATCTGACCATAGATAAGCGAGAATAGAAGGATGGGTATCAGCCCGTATCCGATATGAACGCCTGTCACGATGCGGAACAGGATCTCAAAATAGAAAAACACGACCGCCAGGATGAGCATAGAGATCAGATACCGCGCCATCGGGGTCCTCCCCAAAATCAGCGTCTGTCTTCTCTCGACATGTCTCTCGCGCAGACCGTGTCTTTCTCCCCTCTCGCCGGTGCGTCTTGACTTGATGCCCTGCGAATCGCGATGACTCTTGCGCAGAGGTGCTGACTGACGAGACGGTAAATGAATCTTATCGAGAATATCTTTGAACATTTTGCGTTAATTGCCCCTTTATATGCATGAATATCTTTCGTTTCATTTTAACATAATCGGGCAAAAACAAAAACCTCCAATCTGCAGAATCAGTACCCTGTCCTGCCGCGCCGGAGCATCTCATGTCTGTCCAGCGTGTCTGCCAGCAGATCAAACAAATGCCAGAGGCAATAGAGGATCGTGGTGACTGAAATGATAATACCGATGATTGCCAGATAAGAACCAAGATACGACATAATAAAACCTCCTTCGTCAAACAGTGATCTCTTTTCACAGATCAGTCTAACGAAGGAGGTGTGCATCTGTATGTACAAGGTCTACAGAGTCGCAGCCATCACCGCTTTGATCGTGTGCATGCGGTTCTCCGCCTCGTCAAAGACGATCGAAGCCGGACTTTCAAACACATCATCGGCCACTTCCATGCAGTCGATCCCGTATCTGTCGTAGATCTCTTTGCCTATCGTGGTCTGGACATCATGAAAAGACGGCAGACAGTGCATGAATCTGCACTGCTCTCCTGCTGCCGCCATGACTTCGCTCGTCACGCGGAAAGGCGTCAGCTGCTCGATGCGCTCCTGCCAGACTTCATCCGGCTCTCCCATCGAGACCCAGACATCCGTATAAATAACGTTCGCGCCTGCGACCGCGGTCATCGGGTCATCGGAGAACTCGATCGTCGCACCGGTCTGCGCCGCGATCTCCCGGCAGGTCGCTACCAGATCATCCGCCGGCCAATACTGTTTGGGAGCACAAGCGATGAAATGCATCCCCATCTTGGCTGCGCCGACCATCAATGAGTTGCCCATATTGAATCTTGCATCACCCATATATACGAGTTTTTGTCCTTTCAGCGGACCGGCGACTTCCTGCATAGTCATGAAATCTGCGAGGATCTGTGTCGGATGGAATTCATTGGTCAGGCCGTTCCACACCGGCACACCGGCGTTAGCCGCCAGATCCTCGACAATCGCCTGCCCGAAACCGCGATACTCGATACCGTCAAACATCCGGCCGAGCACACGAGCGGTATCCTCAATACTCTCCTTCTTGCCCATCTGTGAGCCGGAGGGTCCGAGATAGACCGGGTGCATACCGAGATCCGCAGCTGCCACTTCAAATGCACAGCGCGTACGGGTGCTGTCCTTCTCAAAGAGCAGCGCAACATTTTTGCCCTCACAGAATCTATGAGCCTCTCCCGCCTTTTTCATTGCTTTGAGATCGACAGCGAAATCGATCAGACCCTGGATCTCCTCAGGTGTGAAATCCAGCAGCTTCAAAAAGTTCTTCCCTTTCAGATCGTGTGCTTTCATTTTGTGTGTTTCCTTTCCGTATTTGTCTTATTATAACGGGCCGCAGGCCCGATCATTTACTCCTGTTTGGCACAGGCTTCTGCGACGATGTCAAGACCCCTCATGAGGTCCTCCTCGGGAATGTTCAGCGGAGGAAGAAGACGGAGCTTGTCCTTGGCTGTCAGGCAGAGGACTCCCGCCTCCAGACAGTCCTTTACGATATCGCCTGCTGCCCGCTCGGTAACGATGCCGACCATCATGCCGAGTCCCGTGATCTCTTTGACACCGGGCTTACCTGTCAGGTGATCGCGGATCATCTGACCCTTCTTTCCTACCTGTGCAAGAAAATCATCGTCCATTCTGGAGAGGATAGACAACGCTCCCGCGCAGACCACCGGGTTCCCGCCGAAAGTCGAACCGTGATCTCCCGGCGAAAAGACATCAGCGCATTTATCGCTCATCAGCGTCGCTCCGATCGGCATACCGCCGCCGAGTCCTTTGGCCGTCGATACCACATCCGGCTCGATATCATAGTGCATATAGGAGTAGAGCTTGCCGGTGCGCCCGTTGCCTGTCTGTACTTCATCGATCATCAGAAGGATATCCTTCTCCTTGCAGATATCTGCCACGCCCCGCACAAAGTCGCGGCTCATCACGTTGACGCCGCCCTCTCCCTGGACGCATTCCAGAAGGATTCCGGCTGCCTTTTCAGCCTCCGCCATCTGCCTGACTTTCTCGATGTCTTCGCTGTCGCCGAAGACAAAGCCGGGTGTCAGCGGCTGAAACTGCTCGTGATAATGCACCTGTCCGGTCGCGGCCAAAGTCGTCAGAGTACGGCCGTGGAAGCTCTCCTTGAGCGTCAGGATCGTCGAGTACTCTTTGCCGTGGTTTTTCTCTGCATATTGTCTGGCGACCTTTATCGCGCATTCGTTGGCCTCGGCTCCCGAGTTGCTGAAAAAAACTTTGCTCATGCCCGTCTTTTGGCACAACAGAGCTGCCAGTTCAATGCAGGGTTTTGTATAATACAGATTCGATGTGTGCTGGAGCTGTGCAGCCTGCGACTGTACTGCCTCTACCCACAGCGGATCGCAGTATCCGAAAGACGTCACGCCGATACCGGAGCCGAAGTCGATATACTCTTTTCCGTTTTCATCTGTAAGGATCGCGCCCTTTCCGATCGATGCGACCACCGGAAATCGGGCGTAAGTCGGAGCGATATGCTCCCGGTCCAGTTCCATCCAATTAGTTTTACTCATGATTCAACACTCCGTTCGGAAATATCATCGTGCCGCCGCCTTCGTTGGTGAGCAGCTCCATCAGGATCGAATGCGATACGCGCCCGTCGAGGATCGTCACGCGCTTGACGCCGTGCACGATGGCATCGATACAGCTCTCCACCTTGGGTATCATGCCTCCGGCAATATTCTCTTCACGGCAGAGCTGTTTCAGCTCGTCGACACTAATCTCTGAGATCAGCGTGTCCGGATCTTCCCTGTCCAGGAGGATCCCGTCGATATCAGTCAGCATGACCAGCCTCTCCGCCTTCAGTGCTGCAGCGATATGTGAGGCGGCCGTGTCGGCATTGATGTTAAAAACATTGCCGCCGTGGCCCCAGGCAAGACTCGATACCACCGGGATATAGCCCTGATCGAGCAGATCGGTCACCGCCTTGATATTGACCTTGTCGATCTCGCCGACAAAGCCCAGACGCTCGTCCTTTTGATGCGCGCGCAGCAGACTGCCGTCCACGCCGGAGATGCCCATCGCCTTGCCGCCTTTCATCTCGAGAAGATTGACCAGGTTCTTGTTGATCTTACCGGCCAGCACCATCTGCACGACATCGATCGTCTCCTGATCCGTGACGCGCAGACCGTCGACAAATGACGGCTCCTTTCCTATCTTTTCCATATATTCACTCACGCCGGGGCCGCCGCCGTGCACCAATACGACACGCACGCCAATGAGCTGCAGCAACACGATATCTTCCATGACCTGCTCCTGCAGATCTTTATTGATCATCGCGTTGCCGCCGTATTTTACAACGACGGTCTTGCCGGTGTACTGCTTGATGTATGGCAGCGCCTGTACAAGTACTTCGGCGCGGTCCGGATTGGAAATGTTGATCTTCTTCATAATAACTCCTTATGTACGATAATCAGCATTGATCGTTATATATCCGTGTGTGAGGTCGCAGCCCCAGGCGAC
>OMSP01000067.1 GCA_900313775.1 uncultured Eubacteriales bacterium | reverse complement strand
GCGCGTTCTGCAAATATATTTGTCCCATAACGGTTTTCCTGAAACCTATGAGCAGATTTTCTCTGCTTCGGCTGAAATGCGACAAAGGAAAATGCATCTCATGCGGAAAATGCAAAAGGATATGTCCGATGAATGTCGATATTACAGATAATTCAAGGAAGAGGCACAACGGCACAGAGTGCATACTTTGTATGGAGTGCGTGAAAGCCTGCCCCAAAAAGGCGCTCGGATAAACGGCAGACCGAATTGCTAAACGCAAAAAACTAGCCTATGCCAACGGGATCATGCTGGGAATCCTTTCGTATATCATTCTCAAAGTGCCGGAAGGGCGTATCAGGGAGGTCAAGCCGGTCATGTGGGCATCAGGCGCGATCATGATCCTGTATATCATAGCGAGCTGACAGAGCATCAGCATATGCAGGATCTGATTTCGAAGCAAATCAGCTGATTACATTGACAGGGGCTGTCGCGCAAAGCGCGGCAACCCCTGTCTATATATTATAGTATCTTTCTTTTTGATTAGGCTGCGATCAGATCAGCCTGCCTGTCTTCTTCCTCCTCTCTCACTTTCTTCTTTGACGCGATTCCCAGAACTGCTTCGACAGCCAGCATGATGATCATGAGAACGGTCCACTTGTCGACCAGCTGCATCGGTAAAGCCATATCCTCTGTCAGGATGAAGACGATCACTGAGATGCCGGCAAGGAGCATTCCGAGGATCCTTACGCGGATCTTGTTGTCTGTGCGAGACTCTTCGTTCTCATCGTCTGAATCGTCGTCCTTCTTTTTGAGGCCGAACATTGCCATCAGTACGCCGATCAGAACTGTCAGGATCGCTGCGATCAGATTGATCAGAGCCCAGAAACCAACTGCTGCCTTCGGTGTTGCCTGATCGGTGATGACCGTATGCTGTGCGCTTGTCTCCGCCTTGGATGCGAGCGGCGTAGCTGCGTCATTGATGGTCTCCTGCTTTGTGGACTCGCTGCCGAAGATCTTCTGCACGATCTTGTTGCCGGTGGTCTGCGTGTTCTTCGGAGTCGCTGTCTGTGTCACTTCTGCCTTCGGAACGATCGGTGCCTGGAAGAGCTCCATATGGCTCAGCAGATCGAGATATGCTTTCTTGACGGGATCTGAGACGAAGCTCCAGATGTCTGCCTGGGCGATATCTTCAACATTTGCCTCGACATGCGGCTTGCTCTCGTAGCTGACCTCTCCCTTGACCGGCTCTGTCGGCATGGTGGGCTCGTTCGGAACATTGTAGGTCTTGGCATATCTGAGTGCATACCAGAAGTATTCATAGACTACGATGATATCTTCCGAATCAAAAGCATGATTCTTGCCGTCCTTGAAGGATATTTCATGAGTATCTCCACACTCCCAGCCGTTGTTGTGATAGCGTGCATTGGTCTCAACACAGGAGTAGCTTTCCATCCAGTATCCGGTCTTATGAGCTTCATCCGTGTTATAGTAGAATGTCGCGTATCCCGGGTTTGTGCTCTCTGCCGGTGCGCAGAGCGCTTTAAAGGTGATGATGTCGTTCGCGTCGATCTGGAACTCTTCTTTATAGCTCAGGTCGATGCCGCTGAAATTGTGCTCCACGGTAACGGTGATCATTCTGCCTGAAGGGTTGGCGGATTTCTCGATGCTGTAAGTATCGCTGGCGCTCAGCTTCGGCGCTGCCGCGTTTTTGATCTCAGCTTTTGCCGCCGGCTCATTGTAAGCCTTGTTCACAGCGTTGTTGTACTGCTCAACTGACGCGTATCCGGCTGCCTTGATTCTGTTTTCCATATTTACGTCATACTCATACTGCTTCAGATCCTTGCTGTACTGCTCCATATCTTTTTGATACTGAGCGAGATCGCTGTTGTACTGAGCGTCACGGGCCTGCTCTGCCTGAGCCAGTCCTGCTGCGTTCTCTTCGTCGATCAGCGCATTTGCCTCTTCGGCATCTTTAATGGCCTGCTCGTTTCTTGCCTCGGCGTCTTTGACTCTCTGCTCTTCCGCGGCGTTGTGGGCAGCGACTTCTTCATTTTTCCTGATCGCTTCCTGAACGGCGCTGTCGTATTCCGCGTCCACGCTGATGTTGTAGTTCTGTGCTGCCTGGTTGTAGGCGTCCACTTGGTTGTTGTACTCTGTGATCTTGTCGTTATCCAGATAGCTTTCCACCTGAGGTCTCTCCGGTGCTTCCGGAACTGCGCAACCTGTGTCGGCGCTCGCAAAGCTCAGCGGTGAAATGGTCATTATCGCAAACAGTGAAAGCGCGCAGGCCTTTTTTGTTAATCCTTTCATAGTGAATCTCCTCTCCTGTTTCATGGTGTTCAGGTTTCCTGTATGATATGTGTTGTTGTTTTTCATTTTTGCTCTCCTTCGTGTGTGTCGTCGTGTGCTGTCTCTTGATTACGTATTCATCATACGTTTCAGACCGTCATACAAAGCGTCAT
>OMSP01000003.1 GCA_900313775.1 uncultured Eubacteriales bacterium | reverse complement strand
TTGCGCGACGATAAAGAAGATATAAGAGAAAGGAAACTGAGACTATGTACAAACCGGTATCGACAGATCTGTCCTTTGTGGATAGGGAGCACGAGATCGAAAAATTCTGGGACGAGAATAAGATCTTTGAGGAGTCCATCGAGGACCGCAAAGACGGCGACAGTTATGTCTTCTATGACGGACCGCCGACCGCGAACGGCAAGCCTCATATCGGCCATGTCCTGACGCGTGTCATCAAGGATATGATCCCGCGCTATCACACGATGAAGGGCTCGATGGTCCCGCGCAAGGCAGGGTGGGATACCCACGGTCTGCCGGTCGAGATCGAGGTCGAGAAAAAGCTCGGACTCGACGGCAAGGAACAGATCGAGGAATACGGTCTGGCACCGTTTATCGACCACTGCAAGGAAAGCGTCTGGCAGTACAAGGGCATGTGGGAGGACTTCTCGGCCAAAGTAGGATTCTGGGCTGACATGGACGACCCCTATGTCACATACCACGACGACTATATCGAGTCAGAGTGGTGGGCGCTCAAGAAGATCTGGGAGAAGGGCCTGCTCTACAAGGGATATAAGGTCGTGCCTTACTGCCCGCGCTGCGGCACGCCGCTCTCCAGTCATGAGGTCGCGCAGGGATACAAGGATGTCAAGGAGCGCTCGGCGATCGTCCGCTTTAAGCTGAAAAACGAGGACACCTATGTGCTCGCCTGGACGACCACGCCGTGGACGCTGCCTTCCAACGTCATGCTCTGTATGAATCCGACAGAGACCTACGCCAAGGTCAAATGCATCGACGGCTATACCTATATCATGGCCGAAGCGCTGCTTGATACAGTGCTCGGACCGCTCAAGGAAAAGGATGAGTACAAGGACAGCGACGCGCCTGCCTACGAGGTGATCGAGACATTTACAGGCAAGGATCTGGAGTATACGCCGTATGAACCGCTGTTTGATTTCACAGGCAAGGCGGTGAAAGATCAGACCAAAGCTTTCTTTGTCGTCTGCGATGATTATGTCACGCTGACCGACGGTACCGGTGTTGTCCACTGTGCGCCTGCCTTTGGTGAGGATGACGCGCGTGTCGGACGCAACTATGATATCCCGCTGGTACAGCTGGTCGATTCCGAGGGACATATGACCGAAGAGACCGACTGGCCGGGCGTGTTCGTCAAGGACGCGGATCCGATCATTTTAAAGGATCTGGATGAGGCCGGCAAACTCTTTGACGCTCCGGTGTTTGAGCACAGCTATCCGCATTGCTGGCGCTGCGGGACCCCGCTGATTTACTATGCACGCGAGTCGTGGTTCATCGCGATGACAGAGGTCAAGGATGATCTGATCCGCAATAACAATACGATCAACTGGATCCCCGAGAACATCGGCAAGGGCCGTTTCGGCGACTGGCTGGAAAATGTGCAGGACTGGGGCCTGTCCCGCGACCGTTACTGGGGCACGCCGTTAAATATCTGGGAGTGCGAAGACTGCGGACACCGCCATGCGATCGGTTCGAGGGCGGAGCTGGCTGAGATGAGCGACAACTGGGTCGAGGGGACTGAACTTCACCGTCCCTATATCGATGAGATCACGATCCGCTGCCCGAAATGCGGCAAGATCATGCACCGCGTGCCGGAAGTCATCGACTGTTGGTTTGACAGCGGCGCGATGCCGTTTGCCCAGCACCACTATCCGTTTGAAAACAAGGATCTCTTTGAGTCTCAGTTCCCGGCCGATTTCATTAGTGAGGCAGTCGATCAGACCCGCGGATGGTTCTATTCGCTGCTGGCGATCTCGACACTGATCTTCAACAAAGCGCCGTATAAGAACTGTCTGGTCCTCGGACATGTCCTCGATGAGAACGGCGAGAAGATGAGCAAGTCCAAGGGCAATGCCATCGATCCGATGGAGGCACTGCAGGAGTACGGGGCGGATGCGATCCGTTGGTATTTCTATGTCAACAGCGCGCCCTGGCTGCCCAACCGCTTCTACGGCGAAGCAGTCAAGGAGGGTCAGCGCAAGTTCATGGGAACGCTGTGGAATACCTATGCCTTCTTCGTGCTCTACGCCAATATCGACGATTTTGACCCGAACAAATACGAGCTCGACAAAGACAGTCTGTCGCAGATGGACCGCTGGGTGCTCTCCAAGCTGAACACTGTCGTCGGTCAGGTCGATCAGAACCTGGCAGATTACAGGATCCCGGAGGCGGCCAGAGCCATGCAGACCTTTGTAGATGAGCTCTCCAACTGGTATGTGCGCCGCTGCCGCGACCGCTTCTGGGCAAGCGGCATGGAGCAGGACAAGATCAATGCCTATATGACTCTGTATACTGTGCTGGTCACGATCGCGAAAGCCGCGGCTCCGATGATCCCGTTTATGACTGAGACCATTTATCAGAATCTGGTGCGCAGTGTCGATGAGAACGCGCCGAAGAGCATTCATCTCTGCGACTTCCCGACGGTCGATGAGTCCTTGATCGACAGAGACCTAGAGGAAAAGATGGACGCGGTGCTGCAGATCGTTACGCTCGGCCGCGCATGCCGCAATGAGGCCGGCATCAAGAACCGCCAGCCGATCGGCAAAATGATGGTCCAGACACCGGATGAACTGACAGAGGATTTCCGGCAGATCATCCTCGACGAGCTCAATGTAAAAGAGATCGAATTCGTCGACGACGCGGCAAGCTTTGTCGACTATCAGTTCAAACCGCAGCTGAAGATCCTCGGACCGAAGTACGGCAAGCAGCTCGGCGCGATCCGCCAGGCTCTCGGTGCTTTAAACGGAGCAAAAGCGATGGCCGAGCTCAAGGAGAGCGGGACGCTCACGCTCGATATCGGAGGCGAGACGATCGATCTTACCGAGGAGGAACTTTTGATCGAGACGAAACAGGCCGAAGGCTATGTCGCCATGCAGGACCGCGAGACTACGGTCGTTTTGGAGACGACCCTGTCCGACGAACTGCTCGAGGAGGGCTTTGTGCGTGAGGTGGTCAGCAAGGTGCAGACCATGCGCAAGGAAGCCGGCTTTGAGGTGACCGATCACATCCGGCTGACCTATACGGGCAGCGATAAGCTCGAGAAGATCATCGCCGACAACGCGGATACGATCGCCGGCGACGTACTGGCTGAGAGCGTCATCAAAGGCGAGCCGGCCGGCTATACCAAGGACTGGAAGATCAATAAGGAAGAGGCCCGTCTGGGCGTCGAAAAGATCTGAAGATACGGAGGATATCATGAAGCGTTATGAGAACGGTATGTATCTGGTACAGGGCAGGACTCTCTGCGAAAACGCGCAGGAGGCCGGTCAGGTACTGGGAAGAGAGGTAGATACGGGGGCAGCGGCCGCGGGCACGATCGCCTACGGCATCCTGAAGGCGCACAATATCGCGCCCTCCATGGAGAATCTGCGGATCCGGTTCGACAAGCTGACTTCCCACGATATCACCTATGTCGGCATCATCCAGACTGCAAGGGCTTCGGGACTCGAGAAGTTTCCGATCCCCTATGTGCTGACCAACTGCCATAATTCGCTCTGCGCGGTGGGCGGCACGATCAATGAGGATGACCATATGTTCGGCCTGACGAGCGCCAAGCGTTACGGCGGTATCTATGTCCCGCCGCACCAGGCGGTCATTCATCAGTTCGCACGCGAGATGCTCGCGGTCTGCGGGGATATGATCCTGGGATCCGATTCTCATACGCGCTACGGAGCGCTCGGTACGATGGCCATGGGCGAAGGCGGCCCGGAGCTGGTCAAGCAGCTCCTGGAGAAGACCTATGATATCAAGATGCCCGAAGTCGTCGGCATTTATCTGAAAGGCGAGATCCAAAAGGGTGTAGGACCGCAGGATGTGGCACTGGCTCTGATCGGGGAAACTTTCGGAGACGGTTATGTCAACAACCGCGTGCTCGAGTTTGTCGGGCCGGGAGTGGAGAATCTTTCCGCGGACTTCAGGATCGGTGTCGATGTCATGACCACAGAGACTACCTGTCTGTCTTCGATCTGGCAGACGGACGAAAAGATCCGCGAGTTCTACGAGATCCACGGACGCAAAGAGGCCTATAAGGAACTGGCTCCGGGTGAGGTGGCATACTACGACCGGATGATCGAGATCGATTTGTCCGAGATCAAGCCGATGATCGCGATGCCCTTCCATCCGAGCAACGCCTTTACGATCGAAGAGGTCAACGCGAATCTGCCGGATATCCTGCATCAGGTCGAAGAGAACGCGAAGGTCAGCCTCGGCGAGGAAGTCGACTATTCTCTGCAGGGCAAGATCAGAGACGGAAAACTTATGGTCGATCAGGGGATCGTGGCCGGTTGCGCGGGCGGCGGATTTGAGAACCTCTGCGCCGTCGCCGACATTCTCAAGGGAAGGAATATCGGCTGCGACGAATTCTCGATGAGCGTCTACCCTGCAAGCACGCCGATCTATATGGATCTGGCCAGGAAAGGGAAACTTGCGGATATCATCGGGGCGGGAGCGATCGTAAAGACCGCTTTCTGCGGACCGTGTTTCGGCGCCGGAGATACACCGGCCAACGGCGATCTCTCGATCCGTCACTCGACGCGCAACTTCCCGAACCGCGAGGGCAGCAAGCTCCAGCAGGGGCAGGTGGCCTCGGTGGCATTGATGGACGCGCGCTCGATCGCGGCGACCGCGGTAAATGGCGGGATCCTGACTTCGGCAGCCGATCTCGATGTCGAATACGCGGGCGAGCACTATTTCTTCGATCAGTCGATCTACGCCGGGCGTGTCTTTGACAGCCACGGCAAAGCGGATCCGGACGTGGAAGTGCGATTCGGTCCGAATATCAAGGACTGGCCCGAGATGCCGCCGCTGGCGGAGAATCTCCTGATCAAGGTCGTCTCGCGGATCGAGGATCCGGTAACCACGACCGACGAACTGATCCCTTCGGGTGAGACTTCCTCCTACCGCTCCAATCCTCTGGGGCTCGCGGAGTTTGCTCTCTCCAGAAAAGATCCCGCCTATGTCGGAGAGGCCAAGACCGTGCAGAAAGCACAGAAAGCACTCGAAGCGGGAGAAGACCCCGTGAAGGCGCTGCCGGAACTGGAAGATGTCTGGAAGAGTATCACGGCACAATACGGTGATCTGACCTGGGACAAGATGGGGATCGGCAGCACGATCTTCGCGATCAAACCGGGCGACGGTTCGGCCCGCGAGCAGGCTGCCTCCTGTCAGAAGGTGCTCGGCGGCTGGGCGAATATCGCGCAGGAGTATGCGACCAAGCGTTACCGTTCGAATCTGATCAACTGGGGAATGCTGCCTCTGATCGTGGAAAAGGGCGATATCCCTGTTGAGAAGGGCGATTATGTCTTCCTGCCGGATGTGCGCGCCGCGCTCGCAATGGAGAAACTGGCGTTTACAGGTTATATCGTGCGGGGGAAAGAACTGATCCCGCTTGAACTGACGATGGGGAATATGACAGATACCGAGAGGGAGATACTCCTTAAGGGCTGTCTGATCAATTATTATCGGGGATAAAGCATGAAGCGTTATCTGGTCCGGACCGGTGTGCTGGCCGCCGTCTTTATCGTGTCGGTCGTGCTCTTCACCGCTCTGACAAACAAAGGAAAGGAAAAGACGGCGGATACAATGGCGACGCCTGAGCTTCCGCGTCTGTCTTTTGCCTGCCAGGGGTATACGGTCAATCCGCTCAACGGATATCTCGGTGACATCGACGGCAAGTCGATTCACGGAGATATTCTGCCTATTGACGAATCCGGAATGATGACGCTGTATGTGACGACGTTCAACAAGCCGATCGACAAACTGACATACAGTATGTACCGGCTCGGAGGCAGCCGTGCGCTGGCCACCGGGGAGGTCAAAGTCAAGTCCGACCCGGATCAGCAGCTGACCGCATATAAGCTCGATCTGAGTGACGCGTTTAAAAAACTCGGCAAGGACACACAGGCGATGATGGAGATGAAGGCCGATGTCGATGGGGAGACAGTATCCTACTTCATGCGGCTTGTCTCGCCCGATCCGACAACGACCAAGGCCTGTCTGGACTTTGCAGTCAATGTGCACGACCAGACGATGGACCCCAGAGAGGGCGGTACGCTCGAGACAATGCTTGAACCCGCCGATCTGGAGAACCAGACGCTTCATTATGTCACGATCGAATCCGATTACGACTATGTGACCTGGCTGGGGCTTAAGCCGGAGGCGGTCGGCAATACCACCTGGTTCATCCATGAGGCAAACAGCGTTTCCACCTCGCTGACGATGCGTTATCAGGTGATGCTGACAGGGCTGGATGACGACACGATCTATACGGTCGAGGAGTTCTACCGGATCCGCGGCAACGGCAAGCAGATGTATCTGCTTGACTTTGAGCGCCGGGTGGATCACGGGATCGATGATATGACTGCCCTGACCGATGAAGCGGGCTTAAATCTGGGGATCAGCGGCACGGACAATGACCTGACAGTCGATAAGGGCGGTTCCAATGTCGCCTTTGTGCAGAACGAGACGGTCTACGCATACAATAAAAAGAAAAACGCTTTCGTCCGCATCTTCGGTTTTTACGACGCGGAGACGAGAAGTTTTCCCGCTGACGACCACAAGCGCGACATCAACATCCTCAAGGTCACCGGCAGTGGCGATGTCATCTTCACGGTGGCAGGCTATATGCCGCGCGGTGATCACGAGGGCAGAGTAGGTCTGTCGCTGTTTCATTATAATTATGAAAAAAATTATGTCGGAGAGATCCTCTTCGTTCCAAGCGATCTCGGCTACGAGGTGGCAAGGGACAAGCTCACCTCCTGTCTCTGCTACGGCGGCGAGGACGCCAATTATTATGTGGTGATCAATGATCTGCTGTACAGACTCAGACTCGGGGCCGGCAATTCGGCGGCCAAAAAAGCTGTTGAGGAAAACATGACTGAGGATCGCTATACCATATCGGAAGATGCGGCCCGCATCGCCTATCTGACCGAGGACGGAGATATCATGGTGCGCGATCTCGGCAAGGGCAAGAAATATAAAGTCAAGCCGCCGGGGGGAGAGAGCATCAAACCGATAGGATTTATCGGAGGAGACCTCGCATACGGCGTCATACGCGAAGAAGACGAAGGTCCGATGCCGGATGGCAGAAAGATCACTCCTTATTACAAGGTGGTCCTCTGCAACAGGGATAACGAAGAACTGATGACTTATCAGAAGGACGGAGTCTATATGCGCGACGCATGGGTCGAGAACGAGACTGTGACGATGGAGCGCGTACAGAGTACCGAGACCGGATATGTCGATATCGCCGACGACTATATACAGAACAACAAGATCTCAAAAGCCGGCAATGTCAGTCAGGAGGTCCTTACCGGCGAGGACGGGATCGACAGGGTCCATGTGGTTTACGAGAACGGTATCTCGGGCAAGAAGTCCCATATGCTGACTCCGAAACAGAGCTTCGAGGCGGGAGATATCCGGCTCGCATTGTCCAAGAAGGATTATAACGAACGATATTATGTCTTCGGTCACGGTAAAGCCGACCGCGGATATGACAGTCCCGGCGAGGCGATCGCCGCCGCTGCCAAACTCTCCGGTGTCGTTACGGAGGGCATGCAGGAGATCTTCTGGGAGAGAGGAAACCGCGATCTGCTCTATGTGATCAAGCGGATGCAGTCCTTTAAGGCGGAAGAAGGTCAGTCAGCCAAGGACGCTGCCATTGAGCATATGCTGAAGTTCGCAGGCGCCACCGAGAGTCTGGATCTGACCGGATGTTCCGCGGAGCAGACCCTGTATCTGATCAATAAAAACAAGCCGGTCGTCATGGTGGGCAAGGGAGACAGCGCACTGCTGCTCTACGGATATGTCAACGATGAAGTCCGGTGTGTGGATCCGAAGACAGGTAAAAGAGTCAACCGCACCGTCCAGAAACTGGATGATGCCGCGAGGGCCTATCTCACGGTTGACGACAGGATCAAAGATAATAAGGATTAAGAGCGGGGACCCCAGATGGAGGGAACTTTGCGCAAAAACAGCGCGAGAAGCGTCCCGCCGACTCCGCAGGCGATGACCTCTCCGATAAAGATCGTCAGAGCGTAATAAAGGATCACAGCGGGAGTCGAACCTTTGAGCCCGTAACCGAAGTACAGGACAAAGGGAATGATCACGGTATTCGCAGCGATCGGCGGTATGGTCGCGACCCAGACGGGTGAGCGATGTCTGCCGAGCATATAGGTGCCGACTGCTCCGAGCAGCGTGGCAATGCTGCCGAAGATAATGTCCGGCACGATCGCGCCGCCGATCAGATTGCCGAGGATGCAGCCGACAAACAGCCCCGGAACAGCCTCCGGCAGAAAGAACGGGAGGATCGTCAGGGCCTCGGAGATACGCACCTGGATCGCGTTGAAGCTGATCGGCGCAAACAAAAGAGTTAAAGCCACATAAGCGGCGGCTATAACAGCCGCCCGTGTCAGAAACAAGATTTGATTGTTATTTTTTTCGCGCATGGTATGATTCTAACGGATAACCTGCCTGAATGCAAGGGAAAGGGGATAAGATGCAGTTCACTACCGTAAAAGAGATCTTTGAGAACAGAGAGGCATATTTCGACAAGACCGTACGGGTCGGAGGCTGGGTGCGCAGCAACCGGGACTCCAAGACCTTCGGATTCATCGTGCTCCACGACGGCTCCTGCTTCGAGACGCTTCAGATCGTCTACGGGGAGAAACTGGACAATTTCAAAGAGATCTGTGCCGTCAATGTCGGAGCGGCCGTGACAGTCACCGGGAAACTTGTGGCTACTCCCGAGGCGAAGCAGCCTTTTGAGATCCAGGCTGATGAAGTGGAGATCGTGGGCGAGTCCACGGCTGACTATCCCCTGCAGAAGAAGCGGCATTCGATGGAGTTTTTGCGTACGATCTCGCATCTGCGTCCGAGGACAAATACCTTCCAGGCGGTCTTCCGCGTCCGCTCTCTGCTCGCCTTCGCGATCCATCAGTTTTTCAATGAGAGAGGGTTTGTCTATGTGCATACACCGATCATCACGGGCAGCGACTGCGAGGGAGCCGGCGAGATGTTTCAGGTGACGACGCTGGATCTGGAGACGCTGGCAGCAGGCGGCAAGCTTGACTACGCTGACGATTTCTTTGGTAAGCAGACGGGTCTGACCGTCAGCGGACAGTTGGATGTCGAGGCGTTCGCGCAGGCTTTCCGCAAAGTATATACCTTCGGACCGACCTTCCGCGCCGAGAACTCCAATACTCCGCGCCATGCGGCCGAGTTCTGGATGATCGAGCCGGAATTTGCCTTTGCCGATCTGAACGACGACATGGAGCTGGCGGAGGACATGCTCAAATACATCATCCGCTATCTGCTCGAGAACGCGCCGTCAGAGATGGAGTTCTTCAACCGGTTCGTAGACAAAGGTCTTCTGGAACGTCTGAACAATGTCATCTCTTCCGAGTTTGCCCGTGTCACTTATACGGAAGCGGTCGAGATGCTTGAGAAGGAGAATGACCGCTTTGAATACAAGGTCCACTGGGGCAGTGATCTGCAGACCGAGCATGAGCGCTATCTGACCGAGGAGGTCTTCAAGCGTCCGGTCTTTGTCACCGACTATCCGAAGGATATCAAAGCCTTCTATATGAAGCAGAACGACGATGGCAAGACCGTCGCTGCCGTGGACTGTCTTGTGCCCGGCATCGGTGAGATCATCGGCGGCAGCCAGCGCGAGGATGACTATGATAAGCTGCTCGCACGGATGAAAGAGCTCGGCCTCAGTGAGGAGGATTACGGATTCTATCTTGATCTGCGCAAATACGGGACGACGCCGCACGCCGGTTTCGGACTGGGATTCGAACGCTGCGTCATGTATGTGACTGGCATGTCCAACATCCGCGACGTGCTGCCGTTCCCGCGTACGGTAGGCAACTGCGAGTTGTAAATCATCCGGGGCTCTGACACCGGAGCATGCACGCAGACACGCAAGAGGTATAAGTGTGGGCGTATATGTGCGCAAACACGTCTCCTTTGGCTTGTCTCGCTGCGTACCGTTTGCATCGCTGCCGTTCGGCAAAGTGCGTGCCTCTCTCACGCTCGCACAGCACTTGCGAGACTGCGCGTCGGTGACTATGGTTTGCTCAACACATACGCCCACATTACACCACCTATGGTTTGCGCGGTGTGTTACAGTGGCTGTTTACAGATCACGACAACCCAATACAAAAAAGGAGTAGAAAGATGAACGATTATATGAAAGCTTATCGCGAATGGTGTGAAGATCCGTTCTTTGATGAGGCAACCCGCGCGGAATTAAAAGCTATATCCGGCGACGAGAAAGAAATCGAAGATCGTTTCTACGACACTCTGAAATTTGGTACGGCCGGACTGAGAGGTATACTCGGCGCGGGTACGAACCGCATGAACCGCTATACGGTCGGAGCAGCGACACAGGGTCTGGCCAATTATATCATTAAGCAGGGCGGACAGGAACGCGGTGTCGTTATCGCGCATGACTGCCGGCATATGTCGCCGGAGTTTGCGCAGGAAGCCGGCCTGGTTTTGGCGGCCAATGGCATCAAAGCCTATGTCTTTGACAGCCTGCGTCCGACGCCGGAACTGTCATTCGCGGTGAGATATCTGAACTGCATCGCGGGCATCAATATCACTGCCAGCCACAATCCGGCCGCTTACAACGGATACAAGGTCTATTGGGAGGACGGCGCGCAGATCACGCCGCCGCACGATACCGGTATCATGGATGAAGTTGCGGCTATTACCTCCTATCACGATATCCGGACGACGGACCGGGAGCAGGCAGAAAAGGATGGTCTGTATCATACCATCGGAGAAGAGGTAGACAAAGCCTATGACGCCTGCATAGACGCATTGGTCCTTGACCGCGAGGCGATAAAGAGGCAGGCTGATGAGCTGACGATCGTCTTCACGCCGCTTCACGGTACAGGCAATCTCCCGGTGAGACGCAATCTCGAGAAGCTCGGATTCAATAAAGTGCTGGTCGTGCCGGAGCAGGAACTGCCGGATGGCGATTTTCCGACGGCTCCCTATCCGAATCCGGAGACGCCGCAGGCGTTTGAGCTGGCTTTAGAGCTCGGCAGGAAAGAACAGGCGGATATCCTGCTCGCGACAGATCCGGACGCTGACCGGCTCGGCGTCTATGTCCGGGATGCGGCAGGCGAGTATCATCCGCTGACCGGCAATATGTCCGGCTGCCTGATGGAGGAGTATCTCCTGGCGCAAAGGAAGCAGCGAGGTTTGCTTCCGCAGGACGCTTTTGTCGTGCGCACGATCGTATCGACCAAGCTGGCCGATGCCATCGCCGAGGCTTATGATACCGAGCTGGTCGAAGTGCTGACCGGATTTAAGTATATCGGTGAAAAGATCCTTGAGGCTGAAGAGAGCGGACACGGACATTATCAGTTCGGCTTTGAGGAGAGCTATGGGTCTCTGGCGGCGGGTTATGCGAGAGACAAGGATGCGGTCGGCGCTGCGGTGATCCTGTGCGAGATGGCCGCTTACTACAGGGACAAGGGCGAGACACTCTGGGATGCGATGGTCGCCGTCTTTGAGAAATACGGATGGTATCGCGAGGAAGTCACAGCCGTTTCACATGAAGGAGTGGAAGGGCGCGCCAAGATCGAGGAGACGATGAAGAATCTCCGTGAAGCGCCGCCGGAGAGTATCGGAGATTATCGCGTAACGGCTGTCCGTGATTATCAGACCGGAATCCGCAGAGAAATCGGAACAGACAACGAGGAGGCCATCACGCTTCCAAAATCCAATGTCCTGTACTATGAACTCGAGGATGGCGCCTGGGCATGCGTGCGTCCGTCCGGAACCGAGCCGAAGATCAAAGTTTACTTCGGGATCCGGGCTGCGTCGGAGACAGAATCCGCACAGAAAACGGAGGAGATGAAACGAGCGGTGGAGGAAGAACTGTTAAACTAGAGCACATGCTTGACAGTAACGCTGAAAATCGCTAAAAAACGCTGTTTTTACGCTGAAAAGCTTGACAAACAGCGCTAAAATCTGTATAACTGTTAAAGGTGGTTATCACATCAAAACAACTAATATGTCAAGGAGGAAATTGTTATGAACAAATTAGAATTAGTGGCAGCTATCGCTGACAAGGCTGATCTCTCCAAGAAAGACGCAGAGAAGGCTCTTAAGGCTTTCACCGACACAGTTACTGCTGAGCTCAAGAAGGGCAACAAGGTTCAGCTGGTTGGCTTTGGTACTTTCGAAGTTACCAAGAGAGCTGCTCGCGAGGGAAGAAATCCGCAGACCGGCGCTACCATGAAGATCGCTGCCTGCAAGGCTCCGAAGTTCAAGGCTGGCAAGGCTCTGAAGGTTGCCGTCCAGTAAGACGATTTGTTTATGATCAATGAGGCCGCCTCTTGAGGCGGCCTTTTTCTTTGTCAGGGAGCATGTATGAGATTAGATAAATACCTTAAAGTATCACGGCTGATCAAGCGGCGCACGGTCGCCAGAGAGGCCTGTGACGGCGGAAGGGTGAGTGTCAACGGCCGCACGGCAAAGGCCGGATACTCCGTCAAAGAAGGCGATATTGTCGAGATCGCTTTCGGTACACGCAATGTGAAAGTGGAGATCACCTCCGTGGCTGAGACAGTCAGGAAAGAGGAGGCGAAGGAGATGTACCGCTATATATAGTGTAGCGGAGAAGAAGTTAGACACCATTTTAACAAATTCAGCGAAAACTGCTTGAAAACGTTTTTATTTCGTTTTATGATGATTCAGCAAGACTTGGGGAGGTCTTGTGTGTTTGGTTTATCACGGGGAGAAGATATGACCAGAATAAGGGGACAAGCTAATCGCAACCACACGCGAAGAGTCATCCGGCGTAAAAGGATTCGCAGTATGCTGATGATCGTGATGGTTGTCATATGCTTGGTGGTAGTTTCAGGGGTGCTAAAATTGTCTCTGAAACACAAAGAAGCAGCTTATCTCAGGCAGGGTCAGCAGCTTGAAGAACAGATCAGGCAGGAGCAGGCACGGTCCGAGGAACTCGACGATCTCGAGGAGTATATGGCTTCGGATCAGTACGTGGAAGAAGTCGCGATGGAAAAGCTTGGCTTAGCTTATCCGAACGATATTCTGCTCAAGACGAAATAGGAAGTTGACTGACGGCGATGCAGGCTGTTGCATATTGATGCGGCAGCCTTTTTTCTTTCAAAGGAGTATCCTATGCCCGGTAACAGTTGGGTAGCTCACACAGAAGCATATATCAGAGAAAACCGGCTGATGGAGGATGGCGACAGACTGATCGTCGGCGTCTCAGGCGGCGCGGACTCCGTATGTCTGCTGGAAGCGTTATGCGAACTGGCACCGGCCCGGCGGTGGGAGCTGCGCGTTGTCCATGTCCATCACGGTCTGCGCGGGAAGAGCGCAGATGAGGATGAGAGATTCGTGCAGGATCTCTGTCGCGAAAAAGGGATCCCCTGCCGCAGCGTGAGGGTGGACGTGCCGGCAGAGGCCGGAGAGCGCGGTATCGGCGCGGAGGAATGCGGCCGGATCCTGCGCCGGAAGACATTTGAAGAGGAGCTGGTCCGTGAGCAAGCGGACAGGATCGTATTGGCTCACCACCGCGATGACAGTGTGGAGACCATGATCTTTAATCTCTGCAGGGGGACCGGCATCCGGGGCCTGGCGGGCATCAAACCCGACGACGGTCTCTATGTGAGACCTCTGCTGTGGTCGAGCAGGGATCAGATCGAGGCCTTTGCCGCGGAACGCGGTCTTGCCTACCGGGAGGATGAGACCAACGCACAGCTCGTTTATCAGCGCAATCGCATCCGCCATGAAGTGATCCCGCTCCTCCAGGAACGGGTCAACGCACGGGCATCGGAACATATTGACCGCGCGGCTGCGGAACTGCGCAGGATCGATGATTATCTCGAGTCAGAGACCGACAAGCTTGCCGCGGCCTATGTCACAAAAAATGATGACAGCCGGCTGATCGGCGAGGATCTGAGACTGGAGCCTGAAGTGCTCGTGGCGCGCCTTTTACAGCGTGTGCTTACCGAGGCGGCAGGCGGTGCACACGATATCGGAAATGTACATATCGACGCGGTCAGAGCTCTGCTTTATAAGCCTGCAGGTAAGAGTCTGGACCTGCCCGGCGGTGTCGTCTGTCTGAGGACAGCGCACGCTCTCTCCATCCATCCGGCAGGGAAGCAGGCAATCTCACAGCAGGTCCGATATGCCTTTACCAGCCGCATTATCGGGAACGATGAAAGCCCTGATCTCGCGGGCGATCCCTATACTAAGTATTTTGATTATGATATAATTGGAGAGAATTCCGTGTGGAGAACACG
>OMSP01000188.1 GCA_900313775.1 uncultured Eubacteriales bacterium | reverse complement strand
TCTGCAGCGCGCTTCCGTCGCGATAGGTGCGTTTGCTCCTCAGCGCGCGCAGGCACTGCCCGAGCTCACACGCGACCTATGGTTTGCCACATACGCTTGCGCATGCTTTCTCTGATAATTATTACACCTCTCTCAGGGTAACTCCCTGATCTCCCAGTTTCTTTAATATCTTATCGATCGAAGCATTGACCTCTTCATCCTGCAATGTGTGATCTTTTGCCCGGAATGTAAGCGTGTAAGCCATCGATTTGAAGCCGGCTTCGATCTGATCTCCCTGATACAAATCAAAGAGTTCACAGTTTTCGAGCGTCCTGCCGGCAGCGCGGCGGATCGTCTGTACGACACTGCCTGCCGTTACTTCTTCAGGTACGACGAGACTCAGATCTCGAAGTGTTGCCGGAAACTTGGCCAAAGGTATGAACTTGGGCTCGAACTTCGCCATACCGGTCACTTCTGTCATATCGATCACCGCGACATAGGTCCTCTTTCCGATTGAGTAATTGTTCTGGACCACCGGATGCACTTCGCCGAGACAGCCGATCTCCTGCTTGTGATAGAGGATACGGGCGCTCTTGCCCGGATGCAGATAGGGAAGCTCCGGCGCTGCCACATATTCGAACTCGTCCTTCATACCGATCTGACGCAGAATGCACTCAATATCACCCTTCAGGTGATAGAAATCGCCTGTTCCGTAACTGCCGAGCGTAAGCATCATTTTCTCATCGGGAAGCTCTGTGAGCGGCAGGGCTTTAGGAATGTATACGTTGCCTGTTTCAAAGAGCTTTGCCTCCGGTATCCTGCGATTGTAATTGGTCGACAGAGAAGTCAGCATGCCGTTTAAAGTCTGAGTCCGCATGATGCTGTAGTCCTCTCCGAGCGGATTGGAGATCGTGACTGTACGGCGCAGATCATCATCCTCAGCGATGCAGAGCATATCGAAAGCTTTCGGACTCTCGAACGAGTACATATATCCCTGACTGTATCCGCAGGAAATGGCAGCTATTTTAAGTCTGTCGTTTACCATCAGATCGAAAGGAAGACCTCCCATCATCGACTGACCCTGAGGAAGTGTCGTAGGGATCTTGTCATATCCGTAGAACCGCGCAACTTCCTCTGCCAGATCGGCGGTACCGATCAGATCCTGACGGAACGAGGGGATTATCACTTCGTTGGTCTCCCCGTTATAGAGAAGTTCCAGCTTTGAGAAAATGCTCAGCATCTCATCCTCTGACAGTTCCAGTCCGAGAAGAGTATTGATCTTTTCAGGCTCGAATACTATCGTGCGTGATTCGACCGGCTCGGGATATATGTCGACTTCACCGCCGACTACCGTGCCGGCACCAAACTCCTCGATCAGCGAACAGGCGCGCTCCATGGCAGCTTTCGCATTTTGCGGATCCAGCCCTTTTTCAAACAGAGTCGAAGCATCGGTGCGCAGACCTATCTTATGTGAAGACTTGCGTACATTCGTGCCGTCAAAGCAGGCGGCTTCCAGCAACATATCTCTGACATCGTCCGTGATCATCGAGTTCTCGCCACCCATGATCCCGGCCAAGCCTACAGGCTTCTCGCCGTCGCAGATCATAAGAGTATCGTCATAGACATCCCTCTCCTGTCCGTCCAGCGTGACAAAGGTTTCTCCGTCCTTTGCAGTCTTGACCACGATCTTTTGTCCGGCGATCTGCGCAAGGTCATAGGCATGCATCGGCTGCCCGTATTCGAGCATCACAAAGTTCGTGATGTCGACAAGATTATTGATCGGACGGATCCCCATGGAACGCAGCCGCTCCTTCATCCACTCCGGTGAAGGTCCGATCTTGACATCCTTGACGACACGGGCGACAAACCGGCGGCAGAGATCTTTTGCTTCTACCTCAACAGAGATGTAGTCTTCCGCTTTCTCATCATTTCCGGTAGGCTTTACCGCCGGAAACACAAAACGTTTGTCAAAAGTCGCGGCTGCCTCTCTTGCAATACCGAGAATACTGTAGCAGTCTACGCGGTTGGAGGTCACTTCGTATTCTACGACCGTATCGTGAAAGCCCAGTGCCGCGATCGCGTCGCTCCCGACCTCCGGATCCAGATCCTTGTCGAATACATAGATGCCGTATTCGGGTGCCTCAGGGAAGACATCGCGGCTTGATCCCATCTCTTCGATAGAACAGATCATACCGGCGCTGTCCACACCACGCAGCTTTCCCGCCTTGATCTTGATACCTCCGGGCACCGGCTTATTGTCATGTCCACAGGAGACCCGGCCGCCATCAAGTACCACAGGCACCTTTGCTCCCGCAAAGACATTCGGCGCTCCTGTGACGATCTGCAGCGTCTCCGTGCCTACATCCACCTGACAGACGACCAGTTTGTCAGCGTCCGGATGCTTCTCCACGGACAGGACTTTTCCTACAACGATCTTTTCGAGGCCGTCATCCAGATTCTTATACTCTTCCACCTTTGTGCCGGAGAGCGTCATTGCATCGGCGTATTCCTGTGCCGAGCAATCCAGATCCGGTACATATGCTTTTATCCATGATAATGATGATTTCATAGTGATTTGCCCTTTCTAATTGCCCAGCCTGTCAGAACTGCTTCAGGAATCTGAGATCATTCTCGTACAGCAGCCGCATATCGTCGATCTCGTATTTGAGCAGCGCGATGCGCTCCAGTCCGACGCCGAAGGCAAATCCCGAGTACTTCTCCGTATCCAGTCCGCACATCTCCAGAACATGCGGATGCACCATTCCGCATCCCAGGATCTCGATCCACCCTTCTCCCTTACAGAACCGGCAGCCTTTGCCGCCGCATTTAAAGCAGCTGACATCCATCTCGGCACTCGGCTCAGTGAACGGGAAGTGATGAGGCCTGAACTTTGTCTTTGTGTTCTCACCAAAAAGCTCTTTGGCAAATACTTCCAGTGTCCCCTTCAGATCAGAGAAAGAACTTTTCTCGTCGATAAGCAGTCCCTCGATCTGATGGAAGGACGGCGAATGCGTCGCGTCGACAGCATCCGACCGGAAAACCCTGCCGGGTGATATGATGCGGATCGGGAGCTGTCCCTTCTCCATGACATGTGCCTGCACCGATGATGTCTGAGTGCGCAGCACGATATTATCGTTGATATAAAAAGTATCCTGCTCGTCGCGCGCCGGATGTCCCTTCGGTATATTGAGTTTTTCAAAATTGTACTCATCATACTCTACCTCGGGGCCGGTAACGACCTCATAGCCGAGACCCGTAAAGATCCTCTCGACTTCTCGCAGTGCGATCTCGTTGGGATGGAGATGTCCGTGAGCCGGTGCTTTGCCGGGCAGAGTTACATCGATCTTCTCCGCGGCAAGACGCTGCTTTAAGATCTCAGCCTCCATCGACTTTCCCGCCGAATCGATCTTCTTCTCAAGCTGCTGACGCGCTTCGTTGACCCAGGCGCCTACCTTGGGACGCAGCTCGGGATCGACATCCTTCATGCCCTTTAAGATAGCTGTCAGTTCTCCCTTTTTGCCGAGAAACTTCACGCGCGCTTCATTGAGCGCCTCGGGCGAAGTTGCACGGCTGATCAATTCGACCGCTTTTTCCTGGATTTCTTTGATTCTTTCTTGCATAACCTGTCTCCTAATACTGATATAAACCTGAATAATTATTATATATCAAAGAAGTTCATTCATCAAATAGGCGTATATCTCTTCATTTCGTTCACGCCAGCTTTCACAGAGACGATTCGCCGTCTCTTCGTCGGGAACTGTCAGTGAGATATCTATCTGCGGGAGATTATCCTCGAGCACCTGCAGCCTTACGGCGTACTCCTGATGATCGTTTAGCGTATAGTCAGTTCGCACAGAGTTCTTCTCCCGGATCTCCCAGCTCTTCCCCCTTACATACCCGGCGATCTCTTCACGCATCTCACCGGGCAGTTTCTCACGGAAGTATTTCAGCGAGGTCCTTCCGTTGTCCTGCAGACTGTAGAATGTATTGTGATGCTCGCGTTTACCTTTTATCAGCTCATCTTGCTCCATGTCAAAGAGCAGCTGCTGAAAAGCAAAGAATGACATATAGTCATTTCCGACCATAAACTCTCCTATCTGCGCCGCTGTCAGTTCGAAGTCGACCGTATCCAGCATAGTCAGGATCATCATTTTAAATAATACTGTCAGTTTGTTTGTCATTTTAATTGCCTTTTCAAAACCCTTATGTTATATTGACAATGTTGCATTTCATTAATATCCCAGCAATTCTAGGAAGGTGAACTATGAGCGAAGAAACAACGACCCAGGTAACCGAAGAAGCGACCACCATGGCCGACCTCGAAGATCATTTCGACGATGCCAATCCGTGGAACCGCATTGCCAAGTATCAGGCCGATAAGACTCCTGTCCATGTGACGGTCAGCGGTGTTGTCAACGGCGGTGTGATCGCCGTGGTTGAAGGCCTGCGCGGATTCATCCCCGCTTCCAAGGTATCACTCAGCTATGTCGAGGATCTCGAGACCCTGCTCAATACCGAGCTGGATGTCCTGGTCATCGATTCCGACCCCGCGAGCAACCGTCTGGTGCTCTCCGCCCGCGAACTGCTTCGAAAGGAGGAGCGCAAAAAGCTCGCTGATAAGGCTGCCCAGATCGAAGTAGGTTCCGTCGTGCACGGTACCGTCGAAAACATCCAGCCTTACGGTGCATTCGTCCGTCTGGAGAACGGCCTGTCAGGCCTGGTCCATATCTCTCAGGTCTCGCATAAAAGGCTTGAGACACTCAAGGGTGTGCTCAAGGAAGGAGATGAGATCGACACCAAAGTGATCGGTATCCGCGACGGTAAGATCTCACTCTCGATCAAAGCTCTGAGCGAATCAGGCTCGCGCAGCGAGTCTTCCGGCCGCTCCGGCAAGCCGGAACGCGTCAAGATCCCGAAGGCCGAGAAGATCGGCACCAGTCTTGGCGATCTGATGAAGGACATCAAGCTCTAAGCTTGTTTTCTGTATTCCGTAAAGTAGTATACCAGATTAAAATAAGTCTGTTCTTCGCTTTTACTGACACAGTGCCATTGGGGCATTGCATCGATATCCGGAAAGAACGCGTCGGCGTCAAAGACATGATCTATCTTCGTCAGATAGGCTGTGTCGCAGTCGTCGATCAGCTGGCGGTAGACAGTTTCGCCGCCGATCACAAAGATCTCGTCTTCCGGATACGGCTGCAATGCCTCTTTCAGTTCATCCAGACCGCGGACGACTGTGACCCCCTCTTTTTCAAAAGATTCATCCCGCGTCATCACAATATTGACGCGGTCTTTTAAGGGACGACCACCAGGAAAAGACTCGAGTGTCTTACGTCCCATGACCACTACTTTCCCCATCGTCATCTCGCGAAAAAACTTCATATCGTTCGGGATGCTGGTGAGCAGCTTCCCGTTTTTTCCTATACCCATTTGTTTATCGACAGCAACGATCAGTTTCATTACTCTGTTGCCTCCTATACCGCCACGGGAATGTTTTTGATCTGCTCATTGTGCTGATAGTTGATCAGTTTGACATCATCCTTAGTAAACGCATAGAAATCTGTGATCTCCGGATTGAGCCACAGCATGGGCGCCGGATAAGTCTTGCGTCGGATCATCTCCTCAACGATCGGCACATGACGGTCATAGATATGCGCGTCGCAGATGACATGAACTAATTCTCCCGCCTTCATACCGCAGACGCGTGCAAGCATATGCACGAGCACCGCATACTGACATACATTCCAGTTGTTTGCTGTCAGCACATCCTGCGAGCGCTGATTCAGGACCGCATTCAGGACGAGTTTCCCGTCTTCTTTGTCCTTGGTTACATTAAATGTCATGCTGTAAGCACAGGGATACAGATTCATCTCAGCCAGATCAGCGTGCACATACATATTGGTCATGATACGGCGGCTGAAAGGATTATGTTTGAGGTCGTAGATCACGCGTTCCGTCTGATCGAACATTCCTTCCTTGTAGGCGTGTTTGACGCCCATCTGATATCCGTACGCCTTGCCGATCGATCCGTCTTTATCTGCCCACGCGTCCCAGATATGGCTGCTCAGATCATGCACATTGTTGGACTTCTTCTGCCAGATCCAGAGCATCTCGTCAGTGGCCATCTTGATAGCGACAGGGCGAAGCGTCATCGCGGGAAACTCCTCGGCAAGATTGTATCTGTTGACCACGCCGAATTTTTTGATCGTATACGCGCTTGATCCGTCCTCCCAGTGGGGACGCACTTTTTCATCTTTAGTATCGGTACCGTTGGCAAGGATATCCTTACACATCTCAATAAAGATCTCATCTGCTCGACTCATGATTTCTCCTTAAACAAATGCTGTCTGTCAACGATCATCCACAAGGTGTAGAACAGGATGACATTGATGGGGTACTGAATCAGGTTTTTGACCGCACGCAGCGGGAAGATAGCCATATAACTGCTGCCATAGAGGATCGTCAGATACCAGGTCGTGAGAAAGATATTGACCAGCAGTTCGACTCCGTTGGCAGCGAATACGCGCCATATTTGAACCGGTTTCTTGTACAGGAACAGCCCGTAGACAAATCCGATCAGCATGGCATTGAAGGTCCAGCCAAAGAAATACGGACCGGTCGGCTTGATCGCGTACTGAATAACATCAGTGATTCCTCCGCCCGCCATCCCGATAAAGGGACCGAACAATGCAGCCATCAGCTCCTTCGGCAAAAAGGACAGACCTATCTTCAAAAACTCTGAGACCGTGATCGTCAGAAAACTCAATATGACAGCGATCGCGATCAGCATGGCCGCTGTCGTGATGGTCCTTATCTTTTTGAATTCTCTTAGTGAATCCTTCACATTTACGTCCTCTCCCGCATAAAAAGACGGCTCCGGAGTCTTAGACTCAGGAGCCATTTGAGAGCGACAGACGAGACTCGAACTCGCGACCTCCACCTTGGCAAGGTGGCGTACTACCAACTGTACTACTATCGCACATACCTCTCC